>NZ_JAVRBM010000017.1:0-135371 GCF_034531255.1 Nostoc sp. ChiQUE01b
AGAGAACATAGCAATAGGTAAAATCTACCATTTTACCCATTCACGCAACAACGCCCAAGCAATGAGTAAAGTTAGAAATGTCGGGGAATTAACTGAGTTATTGGAACAGGCTAAACGCAGCAAGACTGAGCGAGAAAAGCGAAAGTTAGAAAGCACTCGCACGCCCCAAAAAGCAGAAGATAGGACTATTGTCTACTACCGCGATCCGATTGTTGCCAATAGAATTTTTGAGATTGCAGTTCCAAAATCTAACCTTGAAAAATTTGGCGGAGGAGTTTTAGCTACTGGTGTTACGGCTGCGGGATTGACCCTTGATGCTCCTACAGGTAATGGTATTGCTACTCCAATTCAAATTATGATGACAAGCCCAGAGCAACGGAAACGTCTCCGGCTTTATACTGTGCATTTACACCCTAGCAAAAGTCTGATTTAGTCCTCCACAAAAAGCCATTAACTTTTTGGCATAATCAGGTTAAAGGGAAAAGGTAAAAAAATAAAACTTTATTTTTAATTTTGTCCTTTAAGTCTTATTTAATTATTTTCGCCCAAGGTATTTTGAAGTAAACAGGCTAAAAGCGATCGCTTGCGAAGATAAATTGTTTAATAGCTATTAAATCAGTCAACTTTTGCCTGTACTAATACCTTTGCCAAATGTATTAATTAACTGTGGTATTTTATCTAGTAAAATTCTTTTTTTTGTGAAACTCTACAAAATCAGACTTGGCAAGACAAAAGGATTGAGTAAATTGCTCTATGCAACCTCAAAGGTAATTGGTACCGGTTTCACAAGGAGAAAGCCTACTTCTATATTACTTTGCCTTGATGTGCTTTTTTTGTTGAAACAATGCAAAAAGTATATCAGCGAGTGAAAACACTCAGCAACTACTAAACCTTAACCAAGATGTTATTAAACCTTAATATTAGTCAAATATAGTGCTATTAAGATAACTCCAAATACAATTTGCAACCTTAAACTTTGACTTTGAATGGGCAAATTAAAGACGCTTAACTCTCGGCTCATTGTAATCCAGTTTGGAAATAATGGGTTCCCAAAAAATGTCTGAAAGTGTAACTTGATGTAGTTTTGAGATTTCTACCCTCGAGATCAAGTTATCACATATTCTACTTTCAGAAATTGAGCAAATAATAATTACAACAATCTTGAGTTAAGTTGTCTTAGCTTGTTTACAGTCAAAAGTTTAGTAGTATTTCAGTTTTGCAAATTTCTCTGCTATATAAGCAAAGTAAGATAACGCAGACTAATCTTAAATCTCAACTTGGGAAGGTTAGCTTTGTTTATGTCGTACAAGCTTTTAGTCAGATAGCAATACGTTGTGTTTGGAGTGTTCTCAAAAGTTTTACAGTTTGAATAAGGGGAAAATTCTCATGGCTCTTTACGGCTATACCATTGGAGAAGATAGTGACGGCAACGCTAGTAATGGCAAGCAACTTGACGTTTACCGCTTTTTGATCCCTTCTGGCCCTGGAGGTTCTATTACTCCTACAAAAGTAGGTACAGTCAATCTTCCAGCTACTGCTACTACCGCAGACCTAGAAGGTTTGGGAACTAACCCTACTACCGGAAGGGTAGGTGCGGTTAACGAAGCACGCGTTACTGGTTCTACAACACCAATTGATCCAACTGTTACTGTCGTTAATAATGTAGATCAGCCTCTTGCTCCAGCCACGACCTCACCAACCCGTACACCATCTGACCTACGTCGTTTTGGATTTGAGTCAGGTGCTGACTTTAATAGTAGTGCTCTATACAACATTTCAGGGAATGCGAATACCGCAAATGGAGTGCCAGTAGGAAGCTCTCTTTATAAAATTACTACAGCTACCCCTGGAACTATTAGTCTTGTAGACGGCTTTGGCCCAGCTACTACTGCTGCACAAAGACAAGGAACTCAACCTACCAACTCTCAATTTGCTGATGGATTAGCTATCGACAATCTCAATCCTGGTAACACTCGCGCTCTTGCTAGCGATTTCAGGACTAATGATGGAGATGGGAACCAGCTTTACAAAGTCGATTTGCTCACTGGTCAGCTATCTGCGCCAATTGCTCTGAGAACTCCTTCAGGGCAAGCTTTGAATGTCAACGTAGATTCTGGATTGTCATTTACTAACTTCGGTTCTCAAAGATTGTTGGGTTGGCTGGAAACTGGCGCTGTCTATGAGATCACAGGCTACCAAGATGAACTTGCTGCATCAGGTCTAGGTTTAGGTAGTGCTACTGGTACTAATGGTGCTGGCTTTGCAACCGCCACCTTGCTTGGTAACGTTAATTTACCAAATGCTGTGAGTGGAGTCGTTGATTATGAAGGCTTTACGATTGTTAATGAATAACAGTCGTTAAGATACTCTTTCTTCAACTTTTGTAAAAAGTACTTTTGCAAAAGTTGAAGAACGGACCTAAAGATAAAAAAAGTTTTATTTGCCAAACTACCTGTACTTTTTGTAGAGACTAACTGGATTTTTATTTTGAAATTTATTCAATCTATTCAATTACTTATAAAAAATTGATGCTTACAGCAGATTGCAAGTAAGTGAGGTACAAAATCCAAGACTGATTTATCAGATATAAAGAGTTTCTACCTCCTGCCTCCTGCCTTCTGCCTCCAAACCTGTAACTTTGTACTTCATGCAAATGAAAACTGCTGTATGTATGAGTGCAGGGGGTTATATAGCCAGGACTTACGCAAGATGTGCCTGAAAACCTGATTATTGCGTAGCGGGAATTCATGAATTCCCGCTACTTTCGTTATGTTTTGCGTAAATCCTAATAGCAATCCGATTTGATTACGTAAAAAAAATAAGTAAAAATCTAAGTATATATTAGGAGAGCCTGCTGCATGGGCGGGTTTCCTGACTTGAGCAGACTTTTCAAAAATAAAATGTGAGTCCTATACTCAGGGTAAGCGCGTCTAATTGTGTGTTAAATAATATTAATAATTATAGTGGCGTCATCCAATAAGTAATACCTCGAATAGCTTGTTTTTTAAAACCAAATAAAGGTAAATTCTCTTCAGATAAACCCACATAAGTCCAATGTGGAACATCATTTTCTACAGTTTGAAACCAACTATTTTGATTAAGAGCTTTTCTCTGTTCTTTACTACCTACGCGTAAATCAATTGCTAATCCCCAGAGATGTTGTGAAGTTCCGGGAGGTGCAACCAAGCCAAGAATTTTTGTTTCTTTACCTTGTTGAACTTTTGCTAAAACTTGATTATTAGCATATTTATGCCAAAATCTTAAATTTGTGTTGAAAGTGCGAGTACAATCACCAGAACCATAACCAGATTTTAGCGGAATTTGTTGTTGAAATCGCGCTTTATTTAAAGCATCAGCCGCCGATTTTTGTAAATAACAGTCATTAGTGCCATCAATATGACCCATTGTTAAAGTAGCTTGAAACTTTTGGGTTTCTTGTTCATCAGCAAAGATATTTTTTTGCGGCAGTTTAATCCCATTATCTGGATTTACGAATACTGCACCATAGCTTCGCAGCAAAGTATATTCATAAGTACCAGACTGGGGAATTGTGGGTAATTTTCTAGCGATCGCAGATAAAAAACGCTGTTGAGGATTTAATTTGGGATCGGGAAGAAATGGTTCTGATATTGTATTTTTAGAGATATCTCTACAAGGTAATGAATCATTACTCAAGCATCCGTTTAATGGTTGAGCAGTTATAGCAACTTTGTGGTGGGTAATCTCATTACTAGCTACTAATGTGAAAATCATTAATATAACAATAGTAATAAATTTCGTCTTTCTCAAAACTTGTTTCATTAATAACTTAAATAGATAATTATAGATTCATCCGGCTGCAATTCCTTCCTTGTAAGCATCAAGATTAATCAGTTGCATAAAGGCTTGATGCCTAGATTTACCAAGATTATAATCTTTGGCATTCTTAACTGTTACTACACCACCTCGACGAGTTACAATTTTCCAATGCTCTATTCCAATTTTATTAATAATATAATGATGGTGGCTAGTGATTATAAATTGTAATTTTCTGTTCTCTAGTAGTAAGTCACTTAAAATATCAATACAATTAACTCCCAAGCTATTTTCAAATTCATCAATCAAAATCACAGTTCCTTCGGCAGATAAATAAAGTTCACTAATATGCATTAGTGTTCTAAACATTCCAGAAGATATACGTTCTTCAGTAATCCAATTATTAACTCCTTTTTCTTTAATATTAATAAAAGGATAATCTGCAATAATTTTATGTAAATCTTTATCAGGTTCCATTCTGATATCTTCTACTTGGTCAAATATATCTATAAATCGCTGTTTAATTTCTTGAAAAGTTTGTGGATAATGGTTATAAACTAATGCTAATTTGATTTTAGTTGGTAAGTTGCTTTCCTGAATTTCTTCTAGAGATGAATATTTTTTTGAAGATGCTCTGTTAGGAATAATTAAATAATGAATCATGTCATATACAAGAACATAATTTTCTCCTCTTGATTGATCGCTATAAATAACTTTGTTAAATCCATCTTTAACAGGTGCAATATCTTCTTCCTCGCTCAATATTTTAACAGCACTTTCAAAAAGTGAGAGTTTTGGTAATTTATTACCATAAAATACTATCTCATGATTATTTCTTTCTATAATAACTTTTGCATTTATAGATAAATGTTCTCTATTAATTCTAAACTTATTTTTTTCTGCTTTTTCATCGTCAAGGATGAATGCATCTACTTTTTTGTTTTCAAATTCACCATTCCATTTATATTCATAATTATTTGACGAGAAATCTATGTCCCATTCCACACTATTTAAGGAACCACCTCTAGCTATTTTTCGCAAATTCATAATAGATGTAAGTATTTGTGTTTTACCAACACCCGATATCCCAACTAAAAGATTTAGTTCAGAAAAATGTATCGGCTCAAACTGCCACTCTAGTTCATGGTCATAATAGGTTATTTTGTTGATTTTCATATTTCCATCTAAAGAAAATAAATGAAGCGGAATAATAAAGTCATAAATCTAATTATAACTGGCCTTAATTAGTCTTTTATTTATAGTAATGTTGATAACTTTTTTATCAGAAAGTTACCTCCATGAAATCACTGGAACAGTTAAAATTGAAAAGAACTCTAAGCTTGCCGACCCTCTAAGTATGACCATGCACAATTCCGTTGAATTCCAAGACGCTTTTGATGTCATAGTCGTCGGTGCAGGTCACTCCGGTTGCGAAGCGGCTCTCGCCTCTGCACGCCTCGGTTGTCGTACCCTGCTATTGACGCTCAACTTGGACAAAATCGCTTGGCAACCTTGTAACCCAGCAGTAGGTGGCCCAGCCAAATCTCAGTTGACCCATGAGGTAGATGCACTCGGCGGGGAAATTGGTAAAGTAGCAGACCGCACCTACCTGCAAAAGCGTATCCTCAACTCTTCACGGGGGCCTGCTGTTTGGGCATTACGCGCCCAGACGGACAAGCGCGAATATGCAGCAGTGATGAAAAATATTGTTGAGAACCAAGAAAACTTGACAATCCGCGAAAGTATGGCAACAGATTTGGTGCTGGGTGCTAACGGTGAAGTCATTGGGGTTGAAACTTATTTTGGTGTCGGGTTCCAATGTAAAGCAGTCATCTTGACAACCGGCACCTTCCTGGGAGGCAAAATTTGGGTTGGTAACAAATCAATGCCAGCTGGACGGGCTGGAGAATTTGCAGCTGAAGGATTGACACAAACCCTAAATCGCCTGGGATTTGAAACCGGCAGACTTAAAACTGGAACTCCAGCACGGGTAGACAAGCGATCGGTAGATTATAGTAAAATGCTCATCCAGCCAGGTGATGAAGATGTACGCTGGTTCAGTTTTGACCCAGAGGTGTGGGTAGAACGGGAACAGATGCCTTGCTATATCACCCGCACAACCGCCGAAACCCATCGCCTAATTCAGGAAAATTTACACCTGTCGCCAGTTTATGGTGGTTGGGTAGAAGCCAAAGGGCCGCGCTATTGTCCCAGTATTGAAGATAAGATTGTCCGCTTTGCTGATAAGGAAAGCCATCAAATCTTTATTGAACCGGAAGGAAGGGATATACCCGAACTTTATATTCAAGGATTTTCTACAGGGTTGCCAGAAAATTTGCAACTGCAAATGTTGCGGACTCTCCCCGGTTTGGAAAAATGTGTGATGCTGCGTCCCGCCTATGCAGTGGAATATGACTATTTACCAGCAACTCAGTGTTATCCCACACTGATGACCAAGAAGATTGCGGGGCTGTTTTGTGCTGGGCAGATTAACGGCACTACAGGTTATGAAGAAGCTGCTGCTCAAGGGCTGGTGGCGGGAATTAACGCCGCTCGATTTGTTCGCTCTCAAGAAATGATTGTCTTTCCCCGCGAGCAAAGTTACATTGGGACGCTAGTTGATGACCTGTGTACAAAAGACCTGCGAGAACCTTACCGGATGCTCACCAGTAGGTCAGAATACCGATTGCTATTGCGTTCTGACAATGCCGACCAACGCCTGACACCCTTGGGAAGGGAGATTGGTTTAATTGACGATCGCCGCTGGGATATGTTTACCAAAAAACAGGGTAATATTACCACAGAAAAACAAAGATTGCAAGCCACACGAGTTAAAGAACATGATGAAATTGGAATAGCGATCGCATCTGATACCCAACAAGCAATTAAAGGTTCAATTACCCTCAACGACTTGTTGCGGCGTCCAGGATTACATTACGTTGACCTCGACAGGTTCGGACTGGGAAACCCCAACCTCAACCGGGCCGAGAAAGAAGGCGCAGAAATTGACATCAAGTATTCTGGCTATCTCGCTAGGCAACAAAATCAGATTGACCAAATTGTTCGCCAAGCGCACCGTCAGTTACCTGGGGATTTAGACTACACAACAATTGATACTCTTTCCAAAGAGGCACGGGAAAAGCTGACTCACGTAAAACCACTTACCCTTGGTCAAGCTGCACGTATAGGTGGTGTAAACCCAGCGGATATTAACGCCTTATTATTATATTTAGAATTGCGTAGAACCAAGAGCCAGTCAGAGTTTCCAGCGTTAGCTTAATACAAGCTTGATAAAGACTGAGTATAGTAGTAAGAAGAGAGATTGGTATGATAGATGACATTAATATTAGTACTGGCATCATCAACAATCCCCAGATGAAAGTTGAGCTTAATACCAACACTCAATCAACTTATCTCAATCAGATGGGGGATTGGATGTTTCATTATTTACAAGGCAGGAGGCAGGAGTAACCCACACACAACTGCATAGGATTGGCGCAAGATCGGAGGCAAAGCGGCTCCAAGCTTTGTATCTTGCTCAACACGTCTTAATACAATTCTGATTTTTAACCCGGGTAATTACCCAAAGCTGAAGTTTTTATTCATACTTATTTCTTCCAGTAAGAACTGCCCTCTACCTGCTGCCTCCTTTTATAATCCTAATTTCCAGGCAGTCTCAATGAAACAAGTTTCACCACCAAGTATGAAAGAGGGACTGGGGACTGGAAACTGGGAACTGGTATTTTTACTCAGCACTCAGCACTCAGCACTCAGCACTTTCCAGGCAGTAGGGGTGGCGTTTCCTCATCCAAGCAACAACCCAGAACGTCTATGTTACAAGAAGCCAGCACCCGTCTCATAGTACCAGAACCATCAGAAGACTTAATCACCAACGAGCCTTGGTCGATAGAAAACTATGCTGATGGCCTAATGGATGAACTCTTTGCCGATATCGACTACATTCTGGATGCTAGTGGTAATCTGCCTTCTCAAACTGTTAGGCACAGTAGTCAGAACAAATCAAGCCACTCTGTTGCTGGAGTTTCCGCCCAAGCTCAACGCCAATCGCCTCCAGAATATGTGCCTCTGCAAACAGTTAGGATACCACAGATTACCTTACCAAACACCCAAAACCAAGGAGTACAGTCAGTTGCTCAAGATAATCACAAGCAATTGAGTACTGTTGTATTTGACACCACCACCGTTAAACCAGTTAGTAGAAAGCGTCAGAAAACTAGTCCGGTTTTGGGCAAATTGGTGATTGTAGGAACAACTTTAGGCGTGGCGATCGCTAGTATGATCTACTTGGTGCAGTCTGGAGTCGTACATCTTTTAAATACCAAATTGCCTGAGTCCGCGCTTCTATTGCCGCAATCGCAGTCACGGTTGCCCGTAAAAACAGAAATAGAGGCAGAGTTAGTTGACTATATGCTCCAAGCGCTGGCTGTTATAGATAAGCAAGGAGCAAAAAGCAATCAAAAATCTTTCAGTCCAGGATTCTCCAGTCAGGCAAATACTAACCAAATAGCCCTTGGTCGTCAGCAAGCAACTGGTAATCTACCAGCACTTCCACTTCTAGCTAACAATACACCACCAGCCCCCAATCGTTCTGGAAGTGTTGTTGAGCGCATCTATGTCCCCGTTTATCAAGCGCCGTCACCAATGCGCTATGCCCTTCCTGCCATTCCGGGGACTCCCACACTTTTACCACAAGTTGCCAGTGCATTACGGGTATCTCAACCTAATGTTGTGAAAACTGCCCTGAATACAGTGCGACAAGCTGCCAAGCCTGTAACTGTTAATATGTTAGCTGCGGCTGTCCGAGCCGAACTCAAACCGGTGGCAGCAAAAACTGCACCCATTACTGTACGCCAAACACCCAAACCTCTGCCTGCATTACCAGTAGTTCCATTGCGTGCTGCACTCGTCCCAGAGTCAGAACCAACTATTACCCAAGAACAAGTATATCCGGCAACTGCGATCGCAGAAGCTCCGAGTAATACCTTAGAGGGATTGCTAGAGTTGGGCAACAAATCTGCCGCTTTGTTTAAAATTGATGGCGTGACTCGCCGCATCAATATGGGTGAAAGTATCGGCTCTAGCGGTTGGACACTAGTAGATGTCAGTAATGGCGAAGCAGTCATCCGACGTAATGGCGAAGTGCGCTCGATTTATGCAGGACAGAAACTTTGAAGAAGAAGTCAGAAGTCAGAATTCAGGAGCGGAGCCAAAGACGCTCCGCCAAGGAGTCAAAATCACTATAAGTGGGGGATTCAGACCCGCCACTGATAGCGCAGCGTCTCGTCAGAGAAGGACGTAAAGGAAAGAAAGAAGAAAGAGATATATAATTTTCACAAATAATTTAGGACTGCTATAGTTCCACTACGGTGACTATATGAAAACCTATATCTTGCTTAAACAAGATATATTTAGCTAAAAAAGTTAGTTTGCTAATTGATGTAATCCTCAACTTTAACAACATGAAACAACCTAACTATTTTCAAAATAATTCTAAAAACTCTTTAAGAGAAAAGTATCATCTCTACAAAGGCGAAAAGCTGAGTTGGCTTCAAGTAGCTCTTCGGCTTGAAAGCTCAATTATCTCTATCATTCTTCCTTGGGTAATTTTTTGTACTATTTATGGTACTTTCATATCATTTTTAGATCATTTAGGATTACCAATAGGATTTTCAGATTCCAGCAATATTCTTACCAATGCTGTTTTAAGTTTTAATATTGGCTTTACATTACTATTAGTCTTTCGGACGAATACAGCCCATGATAGATTTTGGGAAGGTCGTCAACTATGGGGTGCTTTAGTTAATACATCGCGTAACTTAACTCGTGGGATTTCGATAATAGTTAAAGAGAAGACACTGCAAGATAAATTAGAAAAGGAGGCAATACTCCGGTTAGTAACTGCTTTTGCAGTTGCAATGAAGTTACATTTAAGATCGGTGCCTTTAGACACCCAGTTGGCAGCATTAATGTCTGAAAAACAATATTTACAACTCCAAGAGACTAATCATCCTCCACTACAAATTGCTTATTGGATAGGAGATTACTTGCAGTATCAGCATGACCGAAATTGTCTAAATATCTATCAATTAACTACTCTGCATAATTGTGTAGATGATTTAGTCGATATTTTAGGTGGTTGCGAACGTATTTTAAAAACGCCGCTGCCTTTGATATATACTATTAAATTGAGACAACTGTTATTAATTTTTTGTCTTATATTACCTTTAGAAATTGTGAGCTTTTTAAATTGGTGGACTGGTATAGTAATGGCTTTTGTAAGTTTTACATTATTAAGTATTGAACAAATTGGCTCAGAAATCGAAGAACCTTTTGGCTTTGATCCTAATGACTTACCTTTAAATACTATTTGCAATACCATCTCAAACAATGTTGAAGAATTAATCAGGCTGACTTCTAACAATATTCGTTATTATTAAATCTATAAACAAGTTTTATCAGATAAATATTCTGATGAAAAGGGAAAGCTTTTTCCTTTATTAAATATAGAAAATACTTGGTTGAAAAATGCAATCGCTTAATAAATAATTCGCCAAGCTTTTACCGTCCCTTTGCCAATTTCGCTATCAACAGTTTGACCTCCTTCCAAGACTAGTCTGATATCTAAGTTCTCATCTGGAGCATTTTTCAAAGCAGTGGCTAATTCTTTACTGATAGCAAATGTGCCAGTTGAACCGTCTAATTGAAAAACTTTTTTTCTGACCTTGAGCAAAAGCTTATCGACTTTTTTAGTCGTGACAAATCTAAAATAGTCAGGTCTGGGATACACACGACCTGCGGTGTAGAAAGAAGACGTTGCTTGATCCGAATTTACTGTTACAAGTACTCGAATGCTCGAAGGAGTCCACAAACTAATAACTTGCTTTGAACCCTCACGGTACAAGCGGCCACCTAAAGAATTGCGGTCGAAAACTCCAACAAACTCCCCTTCAAAGGGGTCAACAATTCTTACGGCTTTCGACCAAGGCACATCCATATCGGGGGACAATCCAGCTGATTTGACCATTGGCAAATCACTTGATGCTTGAGCAAGAATAGCTATTTCTTGAACGGTGAAAGCAGCACAAATTTGAGGGTAAATTACAGCCAAGCTAGCCCCAAAAAGAATAATTGGAATTGTTTGCGGTAACTTCATCATATAAGTCAGGGGGATAATCTTTAAATGGTTCTTATTGCAAAATAGTTTGCCTCACTTCAACTGGTTCAGCCGTCAAACTAAAAGGACGAACTTCGGTAATTTTTACCTTCACTAACTGCCCTTTGAGTTCTTTGATGTTACCGCTAAAAAAGGTCAAACGATTACCGCCAGTGCGTCCCATTACCTGGGTTGGATCTTTAGGATTTTGGTCTTCTACTAAAACTTCTTCAATGCGTCCAAAGTAACGTTGCGATCGCTCTGCTACTTTCAAGTTTCCCAGATGATTGAGCCGTTGCAGGCGATCGCTTTTAATTTCTTCACTCAGCTGATTGTCCCACAAAGCGGCGGGTGTCCCTGGACGCGGCGAATATGCTGCTGTATTCAACATATCAAAGCCAATATCTTCTACCAGTTTCAAGGTATTTTCAAACTGTGCTTCTGTTTCCCCAGGAAAACCGACAATTACATCGGCACTAATTGAGGCATCTGGCATATACCGCCGAATGGTATCGATAATCCGGCGATATTTCTCATGGGTATAACCCCGCGCCATCGCTTTTAAAAGTTCATTATCCCCAGATTGAAAGGGAATGTGGAAGTGTTCGCACACCTTGGGCAACTCAGCACAAGCCTGAATTAATCTCTCGGTAAAATAACGGGGGTGACTAGTAGCAAATCTTAGCCTTTCAATCCCCGGCACATCATGCACGTAATAAAGCAAATCTGTAAAGTTGTGCAGATGCCGACCTTCTGGTGTGACCCCAGGTAAATCTCTGCCGTAAGCATCAATATTTTGACCGAGTAGAGTAATTTCTTTGTAACCTTGTCGTCCTAATTCTTCCATTTCAGCCCGGATAGCTGACGGGATGCGAGATTGTTCGACACCGCGCACATTGGGAACCACGCAATAGGTACAGCGTTCGTTACAACCGTAAATTACATTCACCCAAGCTGTCACTGTACTATCCCGTCGCGGCTGGGTGATATCTTCAATAATGTGAACTGCTTCGGTTGCTACGACTTGATTACCCTCAAATACTGACTCCAGCAAATCTTTCAGACGGCTAGCATGTTGTGGCCCCATTACCAAATCTAACTCTGGGACTCGCCGCAACAGTGCTTCTCCTTCTTGCTGGGCAACACAACCAGCAACAATGAGGGTTAAATCAGGCTGTTCATGTTTACGCTTTGCTTGTCTACCGAGATAAGAATATACCTTTTGTTCGGCATTATCCCGAATTGTGCAGGTATTGTAAAGAATCACATCTGCATGATTCGGGTCTTGGCACCACTCAAAGCCCATGTCTTCCAAAACGCCAGCCATGCGCTCTGAGTCAGCTTTATTCATCTGACAACCGAAAGTAGTAATGTGGTATTGGCGTTTAGAAGTGGTCATGGGCAATTCTGCTGAATCAGCGTAATGTTATGTAAGGTTTATTTCTATTCTATAACGCTCTTAAGCTGCTTCAGAAATGCTGAGTATCCTGGCTCAGATTCCTTTTGATATTTCAATATAAAAACCTGAAGAAGTTACCAGCTGCAAGCATTAGCGATGATGAAATTCAACTTCTGTTTCCAGAATTTTAATATCATAGTTGCCAAAGAAATCGTGACCTAGTAGCCCGATGCTGGCTTTTGGTGCGATCGCTACTTGAAGATTGTTGGCTGTAACTCCACCTACTGCAATAGATTTTACCTTACTGGTTGAGAATTTTACTTCACTACCATCAGCAATTTGGGCTTGCATTGTGCCTGTAGCCTGGAGTTGAAGTGTATTTGCCATATCTTGAGTGATAATGGTTCCACTAGCACCTGTATCTACAATCATTTCAAAAGTTTTTTTGTCATTGAAGGTGACATCAATCACAGGAGTTCCACCAAAACGGCGTTTGATTGAGACTCGAAAAACTCTGTTGTCTGAAGGTGCGGCGATGATATTGCCACAAATTCCTCCCAATTCAACGGTTTTACCAGAGGAAGTTATCATGTAACACGCTCCTGGATCGTCTGCTGTTGCCTGATGAGAGAATGCTAAAAATATCAGCGTCGGCATTAGTGCAATCGCAGCTAGTTTAACGGTCTTAATCCAACGCCTCCAAGCATTCTTCATGTTATATTGCTCTCCAATTTCTCTGATATTTGTTGATAACTAAATGACTCATAACTACTGCAAAATTTGAGTCAAAAGCCCAGTTTTTTAATACAAAAGCACCATATTTATATATAGCGACTATCGTTTATATGCAATCCACTCTGACCTCTTTTTTAAAAAAGAGATACTTGTAATTTTACTCCTCTTCATTTATAGAAATGGGGTTGGGTGGTTAGGTATTATTAGACTCAACTGAAAATGGCTATGGTGAGTTTTTGATTTATGTGTCTTTCTAAAATAAAATTGCATTTTACTCAATATATCTTAACCAGGGTAAGCTCATCTAATTTAGTAGAATATGAGCTTCACAAATCAAAAAATATAAGAATTAACTTTGATTAACCATACATTATTTTTTTCTGATTCTTTGTATTAAGACTGATTGAGATGCACTTGCTCTGGACGATTTAGCGTTCGGGTTTGAAAAATCACCTAAGAAAAGCTGACGCATAATTGAAGAATTGCAGATAATTTTGTAGATAATATATGAAATAATTAATGCACCTAGTACCCTAATTCCTTGATCTGCAAAAATTGGGTAATTTTTCATAGTTATTTGTATCGGTTGATGCAAATACATAACGATCATAGAAGCACTACCAAGTTCGCGCAGGGTATTTCCTATGTAAGATTTATTATAAAGTAGTAGCGCTAATTGCTGTGTAATAATAATACCAGATAAAGCTATAACAAAATTCAAAATTAAGACTCCATAGCTTGTAGTTTTCATATTAAAATTGAAATTAAGCAGAGACATTGCATCTAGTAAAAATGCAGTCAAAAATATTATTGCTCCCAATATAAAGATTTTAAAATTAATTAAAAATGATTTAGCTGACATGTGTCCTAACCAGTAAAATGGAAGTGCCATTGCAACTACATTAATATTCCAAGGAAAGACAACATTTTTTAGATAAAAATAATTCATCATTGCTAAACAATAAGAGCCAAGCATAATTTTTATCATCAACCAATTATTAGAGCCAAATTTTATATAGATCAGGTTATATAACTGCTGCGTAAAAAATAAACAAGTTACAAACCAAAATACACCAAACCAAAGTACCAGATTTGCTCCACCATACACTTGTTTCCAGATGATCGAAAATATAGATATTATCAGTTTGTCTATCGATAATATATTTTTTTGCTGCCAACTATCTATTATTAATGGTACATACTGAAGTAGAGTAAATAAAAAAAGAAATGAAAAATATGGTATTAGAAGATGAAAACACTTTTTCTTAAAAAAAGCAGAGTAGTCAGTTTTTTTGCTATAAAGATATCCACTGATAAAGAAAAAAAGCGGCATGTGAAACCAGAAAATATATTTCGATTCTGGGTTGACTATGTGTCCTACAACAACTGTAATTATGGCAAGACCTTTCCAACAATCAATCCATTCAATTCTCCTCTGCGACATTAATGATACCTATTGACTCTATTGAATGCTGCCGATGTCTGATATTTCTTTTGGCTTTCTCTGAACACTATAGGAATCATATTTGATTTCTGAAATTATCAACGTAGCTGGGGAGTGGGGAGTAGGGAATAGGGAATCAGGCTTTTCGAGTTGTACGCAGTTTTTTCAAAAATCAAATCATAGTCCTATAGGATTTCTCAGAGCTTAAGCAGATTTAGTTTCCAAGCCTTGTGACATCAACCTGACTCCTGACAATTTTTTGACAAATTCAAGTCTTTTCATTTATTTTGCTCAGTTGTCAAGTGCGTTTTTTATCCTGTCTTTATATGCTTATCTTATTTGATTCGCCAAGCTCACATAATACCGAATTAGATCAGCTTACCCTGTATATCTTAACTATAATTACTGAGTGATAAATTAAAGATTAGGTAAAGACATGACAAAAACACTTAGAGTAAATTCAGTGTGACATACTAATTAAGAAAAATTTGTTACTGGAGTTTAGACTAAATACGAGCAAAAAGAAGATAAAACCAACAGACTTACGGTGCTAAAAAATCACACTATAAACAGAGAGTGGAAACGTTCCGACCTGGGCAAAGCCAAAGATGAAATGCCGACTTGATCGCAATTATGGCGACTTTACTTTCGCCAATTTGCGATTGACCATACAGCAATTGCGATCGCATTTTTCACAGCAACATCTTTTTGTTCTAGAATGATATTTTCACTATCAATACGTGAAGCAACTACACCGCAAATAGCAGCAGCAGCAAAATTATACACTCCTGCCATTTTGAATAGTGTGCCGCATTCCATCTCATAATTCAAGATATTCAAGCGCCGATATTCTTCTGTAATGCCATGCAGCGATCGCATTAAATTTGGATTGGCGGAATCAGTGCGTTCTTGTCCCTCGTAAAAAGTATCAACGGATGCCGTAATTCCGATGTAATGTTCAACTTTTAATTCTTGTGCAGCTTTAACTAAAGCGACTGTCAGAAAAGGATCGGCTGCGGCTGGATACTCCACAGGTGCAATATCATTTGCTGCACCTTGGCGACATAATGCTGCACTGCTAATAACAACGCTACCAACTGGTATATAAGATTGAATCGATCCACAAGTTCCAATGCGAATAATTTGCCGGATTCCTACTTGTACCAACTCATTGACAACAATACTTAATGAAGGCGCACCCATACCACTTGTAGCTGATAAGATACTGCGACCATTCGGTAAGTATCCTACATAGCTATTGAGTCCGCGATTTTCTGACAACACGCGTACATCTTGTAAATAAGTTTGGGCAATAAAACGCGATCGCTCTGGATCGCCAGATAATAGGGCAATGCTGGGAGGTGATGAGCCTAAATCATCTTGCCCAAAGCCAATGTGATAGAAACGTTTACCAGTCATAGAGTTGAGAGTAGCGATCGCCCTAACACAATACTATGCTAGGGCGATTTTTGGTTTAATTTGAAGCTAACTTTTAGACCGATAAACTAATGGCTTTGTAATACGGGAATCTAATCAAGTTCTCATTGGAGAAGCGACTAGTAGCTAACTCTACGCAAAACTTAGCGTTTACGTACAAGTTGTTTCCATTAATTCCACTTCTCATTAGAGAAGCGACTGCGAAGTAACGCGGCTTGATGTCTTTCAAATCAGGTTTCCATTAATTCCACTTCTCATTAGAGAAGCGACCCCAATTTTAAAGCTAGAGGTAATCCAAAGTTTATTGGAACCCTGCGATCGCACAACTTATGGAGAAAAGTTGCGGGAAGCAGCAGAGAAACTAGGTGTATCGTTGCGAACGGTACAAAGGTTGGTGAAAAACTGGGAACAAGATGGTTTAGTCGGACTCACTCAAACAGGTAGGGCTGATAAAGGAAAACATCGTATTGGTGAGTTTTGGGAAAAATTCATTACCAAAACCTACAACGAGGGTAACAAGGGTAGTAAACGTATGACCCCTAAACAAGTTGCTCTCAGAGTCGAGGCTAAAGCCCGTGAATTAAAGGACTCTAAGCCGCCCAATTACAAAACCGTGTTACGGGTATTAGCGCCCATCTTGGAAAAACAAGAAAAAACTAAGAGTATTCGTAGCCCTGGATGGAGAGGGACAACGCTTTCAGTTAAAACTCCTGAAGGAAAAGATTTATCCGTTGATTACAGTAACCATGTTTGGCAATGTGACCATACCCGCGTAGATGTGTTGCTCGTGGATCAACATGGTGAATTGCTCAGTCGTCCCTGGCTAACAACAGTAATTGATACTTACTCTCGTTGCATCATGAGTATCAATTTGGGCTTTGATGCACCCAGTTCTGGGGTAGTAGCATTAGCGTTGCGTCATGCAATTCTACCCAAACAGTACGGTTTCGAGTACAAACTGCATTGTGAGTGGGGAACCTATGGAAAACCAGAACATTTTTATACTGATGGCGGTAAAGACTTTCGCTCCAACCACTTGAGTCAGATTGGGGCGCAATTAGGGTTTGTCTGTCATTTACGCGATCGCCCTTCTGAAGGTGGAGTAGTGGAACGTCCCTTCAAAACGTTAAATGACCAACTATTTTCAACGACAGAAGCTCAAGCGATCGCCAAGCAGTTGGGTGGGGTAAAACCGGATGATGAGTGGTTACAAGCTGAAATTGCTCGTCTCAAGGGTAAGAGTATTGTGCCTTTACAGCATGTAAAAACTCTCCATGATTGGTTAGATGGTAAGCGTAAGGCAAGAAAATCCTGCCGAGTTGTAGGGGAATCAAGAACTGGTAAGACAGTCGCTTGTGCTGCCTACATACATATACACAAGCCTCAGCAGGAAGCTGGACGACCTCCAACTGTACCTGTCGTTTATATTCGACCTCACCAAAAATGTGGCCCCAAAGATTTGTTTAAAAAGATTACTGAGTACCTCAAGTATCGGGTAGCAAAAGGAACTGTATCTGATTTTCGAGATAGGACGATAGAAGTACTCAAGGGTTGTGGCGTAGAGATGCTAATTATTGATGAAGCTGACCGTCTCAAGCCTGAAACATTTGCTGACGTGCGAGATATTGCCGAAGATTTAGGAATTGCTGTGGTACTGGTAGGAACAGACCGTTTGGATGCGGTAATAAAGAGGGATGAACAAGTTCTCGAACGCTTTAGGGCCGATCTTCGCTTCGGTAAATTGTCGGGAGAGGATTTCAAGAAGACTGTAGAAATGTGGGAACAAATGGTTCTGAAACTGCCAGTGTCTTCTAATTTAACGAGCAAGGAGATGCTAAGGATTCTCACATCAACAACTGAAGGTTACATTGGTCGCCTTGATGAGATTCTGAGGGAAGCAGCAATTTGTTCTTTATCAAGAGGATTGAAGAAGATTGACAAGGCTGTTTTACAGGAAGTAGCTAAGGAGTACAAATGATAGAAGCACCAAATGTTAAGCCTTGGCTATTCTTGATTGAACCCTATGAAAAAGAGAGCCTGAGCCACTTTCTTGGTAGGTTCAGACGTGCTAACCATTTATCTCCGAGTGGGTTGGGTAGTTTGGCAGGAATTGGTGCTGTAGTGGCACGTTGGGAAAGATTTCATTTTAATCCTCGCCCTAGTCAGCAAGAATTGGAAGCGATGTCTGCGACGGGCTTCGCCTACGCATCTGTGGTAGAAGTGGATGCCCAAAGGTTAGCCCAGATGTTACCACCTGCTGGAGTAGGAATGCAGCATGAGCCAATTCGGTTGTGTGGGGCTTGTTATGCTGAAGCGCCTTGTCATCAAATTGAGTGGCAGTATAAGTCGGTGTGGAAATGCGATCGCCATCAACTCAAAATTTTAGCGAAGTGTCCAAATTGTCAAGCACCTTTTAAAATGCCTACGCTGTGGCTGGATAGGTGCTGTCATAGATGTAAGATGCTGTTTGCGGAAATGGCAAAGCTACAGAAGGGCTTGTAAACTACAAGAAAAAATTGTAAAAGCATCAATAATCACTACTGCTTGACTTTTTGGTACGATATCCCTGATTGGGGTGAGTAAGTTTGTCAGGATATCGTAACTCCAGTTGACCTTTCTTGTGCATCTTGCTCAGGTAGCCGAGTCGTAAGGTATTGTAAGAACGATCTAATAATTCTTGAAGTTGTTTATGGTTCAAAAACCTTCCCTGGCAAAGCTTGAGAATTGTTGTCTCCATAATATCTGTTGATACCTTGCCCTTATTTCTGACAGTTACTGCGATCTCCATTAGTGATTGCCAATCATCGGAGCTTAACTCCAAATCATCAGAGCTTGGCTCCAAATCATCGGAGCTTAACTTCAAATCATCGGAGCTTGGCTCCAAATCATCAAAAATTTCTTCTGGTATAATTCCCAACAATAAATCTTCAGGACTGGTTTTTTCTACAAACTTATAGTTTTGGGCTACCAAGTCAGCTTCTGCGTTAGGCGGCTCTCCTGGAAAAAAATAGAAAGTTCCCCGTGCAATGCCACCCGATTCAAGGAAGCCATCCCTAACAAGAGCAGACAAAGCTTTTGTTAAATCATGGGGATGAGTAGCACTCATGCACTTGAGTCGAGCATGAGTAACCTTACCCTCAAGGGCTACTGTCACTAAAGCAAGGCGTTGATCGTCTGATAATTCTCTGAATGTAACACCAAATCGTTCGTCCAGTTCTCGAAGAGTTTCCTCTGGTAGTAAATTAACCATGAGCATTGCCAGTAGTGTTTGATCGGGTTCCACTTCTTCTAGCAAAGCTGGTAGTCGCCAGTCTTGCTGGCTCCAGTTACGGTAAATTTTGGGAATCCCTGAACCCGCCTGTTCCCCAATACCCACAAGCTGAAACATTTTTTGTAACTTGCGATTGCGACAATCACTTGTTCCACCCCGCAAAGCGTCTTCTAGAGGTAGTCTCATAATGCCAGGGTTACGAAATACAAACATATCTGGGCGTTTAATAATTTGTATTGGCACTCGCCAGTATAGTCAGCGTGGATTATTGTGTTAATTAATGCTTCACGTAAAGCTTCATGAACGGGTGTATCATCTACCCGTTTTGCGCCTTTGAGCTTGAAGGGAACTTTGAGGTCTGAGAAAAGTTTTTGAATAACCCGACGGTAAAAATCATAAAGGTTTCCTGACCATGTTCCATCTGTGGTAACACGATCAACCCATCGAGCCTCTGTTCTTGGCTCTGGGCGTTCTTGATAATCTACTACATAGTGAGGTACTGCCTCAAGGATTGATGGGAGTTTGCCAAACATAAGAATCTGCTAATCAATACTAACAGTGGCAATCACTAGTAAGGGGAATTTCAGCCATTGGCAAATGTATTCATTTTTCAAGCATATTTTATGCTGTCTTGTCTTGTTGCTCTAATATCACATTGAAAATTAGTGTAAAACTCACACCAGGAATGAGTCGGGATAAAACTTGTAGATGAGCTTCTGCATCACTGCGGCGACGAAAACGAGCTACAATCTGGTTCTGCATATTAGGTTTAAGTCGGACTATACACCAAGGACTGAGCTTTTCAAGGTAGGTCATCGAATTCTCCTGGTAAAATCTGTAATTTCCAAGACAAAAGCCAGCCTACTGTGACGGTGGCTGGCAAGAAATATCAAATTGATATTGAAATTAGATTCAATTCCTACTCACTCTTGTCTGGAAAACAAAGCTTCTGCAACACTTCTTCGGGGATATCCTCAAAGTGTTCCAGCAGAAAGTTCATCAGTGCAAGGTGGCGCAAATCGGTTGGCATGGGGCGGCGGTAGTTTTTACCTCTTGCAAACCAGCGGCGAACCGTGGACAAGGAACGATCGCAAATCTGAGCAATTTCTTCGTGGTTCACCTGCCATTTGCAGTAAAATTGCTTGGGGGTCATTCCCAGTTGACAATAACTGTAAAATTGCATCAAATCTTGCTCTCGCTGCTTGAGTGGATGAGGATTCATAAGTCTGTTTCCTCGCTGATTGGTTCTAAATCTTCTTCCCAAGCAATATCGGTAGATGTCCAAGCAGCACTCTGGCTCTCTTTGCTCAACCAAATCAGGTAGCACCAACTCCAGCAGTAGCGATCGCAAGCAAAGCTATAAAATCGACCTATGACAATACCCCAGTCAGTATCGCTTTCAGTAGAGAGCCCGCCGTAGGCATCGCCATATAAAAATCTGGGTGTCTTTGCTACATTGGGAAAGTTAGCGGGAAGCTCAATAGATGCGTCTGGGCATTTGAGGTTAATCAAGCTTGGGACTATATCTTGGTTACTGTGCCGGATGAGATTGAGATAAGCGGCAATCAACTTACCATTGAGGCTGTAAGTTAATTGAGAAATCAGAATCGCAGCTAGACTTTCTATTTCTTGCTGCTGGAGTTGTATCCAGGCACTATCAAAGTCAGCATCAGAGTAGTTGTTGAGCTTTGCCAGTAATTCTGTGATGCCGAAATCATCTAAAGCTTGTTGATAAGCTCTGTGTTGATCTGTTTTGTAGCTAACAGGCTTTAACATGGAAAATGTCTCCTGTGATATGGGGGCCAAAAGCCAGCATCCGCCCTGAGAAAGTTGATGGCTGGCTTTTGACTTATCAGTAATTATACGCTAGAATAAAGTGCTTTTGTGTTAATTAGTGTGCTTTAATGTGTTTAAAGTAAAAACACACTAAATCGCTTATGGTGATGAAATGGGAAAAGTAACTGTAACTCTTTATATGGAAGAAGAAGACAAAGAAGCCCTGCAATTTTTGGCTGATGCAGAGGAGCGTTCTTTGTCTCAAATGGCAGTGTTAATTGTGAAACGAGCTATCAAACAAGCCCAAAATGATGGTAAAATTCCTCCAATTCGGGGGAAATGATGTGTGATGCGATCGCTTGCGTAGAGTGTCAGTATACCCAGCAAGACTCAAACAGGATTCCTATATAAATTTCTAGCTACCACGCTTGACGAATATATCAAGGGAGACTTACATAGTAGGATGCCAAAAACCTTCCTCAGCAAGATTATTGCTGTACGATAGCTTACCGTCTGGATTTGAGAAAGGTTTCTGCCTGTCTTTGTTATTCTTACTACTATGACTGAAACGGCTTATGCTGCTCGTACTAACCACGCTTTTGTTTTGACTGAAACCCTGCGAGTTGCTGAACTGATGTACCAAGGTGCAACCCAGGAAGATATTCGGCAACGGGTATTGGTGGATGATTTATTTCAACTACGCTCCCAAGTTTCTCGTGAGCGGGCGCTACAAACTGTTCTCAAACGCCTTCAACAAGTGCCAGAGGAATATATTCAATTAATTGCCACTAGTAACCCTGATACCCGTCGATTCACCATATTGTTCCTGATTCTGCAAGAACACCGCCTTCTGCGCGAACTCATCGCTGAAGTCCTGCTGGACAAAATTAAAGGTTTTGATTATGTCGTAACGACTGCTGACTTGCGAACCTTCTTTGAAGGAAAGCGAGATCAAAATTCAACTGTGGCTGCATGGTCAAACTCCACCTATAAAAAGGCTGCTAGCAACACCTTACTAGTGCTAGTAAATGCGGGTCTATTGCAACCCACGTCCCCAAGAGGAAATTATCAAATTCGTTCTGTTCCGGTGCCATCAGCTTTGCGTCAACAATTACTCGCTAATGGGCTAGCTCATTACCTGACTCTCATGCTTGATTTTTAATCGACTGCTAACGCTTTAAATACTGCGTCTACGGGGTCAGCGTAAAATGATGTTTGAAATTTAGCAAACAATTCTGGCGGAACACTGCCTAAGTCTACGGCGCTTGCCATTGGTAAGAGGATACGTTTAGCGCCAGCATCAAAGGCTACTTGCAGACTACCCGCTAGGTTACTGACTGGTGTAATCGTCCCACCAATGGTCATTTCCCCAAATATTGCAAATTGCGTTTGAACACTTCGTTTTAGAGAAGCAGAACATAAAGAAACGAACAATGCTAATCCACTCTCTTGCGGTGCGCCAGACCCTTGCAAGTCTAGTAACTGGAGCAAAAAATCCAAATTACTTGGGTAAATGCTACTGCTAACTCTTTGAGCGTTAGCTTTGAAGTAATTCATCGCAATGTTTAAACTATCCTTCATCTTGCCAGCCGTTGCTACACCAGTGCGTACTAGCTTGCCACTACCGGGTACTGCTTGCAGTTCAAGTTTGAATGCTCCGATTATGCCGCTATCCCCAGTGCTGACAAAGTGCAAGTGACCGGGAGTTAGCATTTCCTGACTAATCAAGCTCGAACCACCCTGTTCCGGTACTGAGACAAAATGCTCATCTAGAGTTTCCAAGTCGATGTAGCTGAAATGCACATCGTAAAATTCCATTCCGCCAATTTTCTTTAACTGTTCTTTCACTCGCCGTCGCACCCGCAGCCCATACACTAGGGCTTCGCGCACATCTTCCTTACTAAATGAGCCATCTGGGAAGAGCAGTTTCAGCAGCCCTGATACAGTTTTGCGAACTGCTTGAACATCTCGTTGCTTAAGATTGTTACCTAGTCTGAAGTAGAGGTCTATGGCATCGGCAAAACTGCGTTTACGCATTTCCCGCAGCCACTCTGCTAAGTAATCGACAATAAACCCGTACTGGTTAGTAAAATTCTCTGGGCTAAATTTGGGGATTTCCCAGCCAGGAATATAAGCGTGAAAGCGGTCGAAGAAGGCGGTGTCAATCATGGCTTCGGGGAAAGGTGCCAGCAGGTGTGAGGTCTTCACTAAGGATTCCACGCTTTGATTAATGTTGCCGACAAAGACCATAGAAGCATTAGCGGTAATCTCCGCCTTACCGCGTGCAAAAGAACCTGATGCCATGTAGTCTTTCATGATTTGCACACCGTCGTTATCATGAAAGCTCATGCCTGCTACTTCATCAAAGGCAACCACGTCAAATAAACCCACTAGTCCCACGCGACGGTTAGACATATTGTAGAAAAGATTCGCTACTGTAGTTTTTCCACCGGAAACCAAGATTGAGTTAGGAGAAACTTCTTTGTAGACGTGTGATTTACCTGTAGAACGGGGGCCGAGTTCGCAGCAATTGTAGTTATTTTCACAAAGAGCTACCAAACGGGCAAGTAGATGCCATTTTACATCTTCGCTGACGGTAGTGGGTTCCAGTCCTGTTGACCGAATCAGCAGGTCAATCCATTCACTGCGGGTAAAAGCTGGGCGACCCGCAAACAATTCGTCCATATCCACACTAGGCATTTGGATAGGTTTGAGGCTTCCCACAATGAAGGGACTGGGTTTGGTTCCTGCTTCGTATTCAAGTTGTAAAATACACCAAATACCACCACCCAGAAGCTTTTGGTTGGGTTTGACAATTTCTGGGTCAATGACTACGCCTTTGACACCCAGGTTCATTAAAGTTCCCTGGTAGATGTCATCTCTGTCGTTGAGCGTTACCGTTACCCGGTCAATGATGGTGAATCGTCCCAATTCCCGAATTTTAGATTTGCTCTGTTCTGCTTCATCAGGACGGACGTAATTCTGTGCCAGGATGTTTTTTACACGAGTAACGCCTTCTTCAATGGTGGTTTCGTCGTCGGTCGCGCAGTACATACCAAGTAGGTATTCCAGCACATACACTGGTACATTGGCACCTTCTTTAATACGTTTAGTCAGGTCTTTACGTACTACCTTTCCAGGGTAAATGCTGTTTAGCTTTTGATTCAGGTCATGCATACAAGGGTTATGAACTGCTGGTGATTATTCTGAGATGATTGAAGTCAGTTGGTTAATAATCCAACATCTAAAATCTTGTGACTATATTGGCTCAGAAATCTCCAAAGTCGTTAGCGATTCCTAAACTAACTGCCCAGGTTTCTCGGAGCAATTCACTCTCATCGTCTGCATCCTTAACTATTAAATAGACGTTACTAGGGGGATTAGCAGTAGTTACGGTCAACCTTAAGTTAATTTCCCGATCGCTAGGATGGGGGCTAGTGCTGCTTAAGTTTGCTCCTCGCACATCTGTTATCGGTGTATTAGTTTGGGGATCGTAGAACGCAACTGTAATTTGACGCGATCGCCATCTCCCCTCAACTGCATCACTTTGTACTAATGTCAATGTAAAACGATTATTCGTTACCCGCCGAACTCTGGCACTTACCTGTACCCCTACTTTCCGGGCTGGGCCTTCGTCTCCTTTAACCGCCCGTTGGTGATGATAGGTGATAACTGGTACGCATACTTCTTGGAGAGATGCCCCGCCGTGGACAAACTGCGCTCCTACACCTTGGACGGCAAAGCGTAAACTACCACGGGGAACGATCGCAACTGTGCCATTTTCTGTATAGGGCAGGCTAAAGTGCAGTAAGGTTGAATCATTCAACTGTTCTCGTGCTAGCAGGTAGCGGCGTTTGCTTTCCAATACTGCTTCACCACTTGGTAGGGGTTGCTTGTCTGCCTCTTGAATGGGGCGACGTTGGTATAAAAAACCGTGGTCTGCGGTGATGATAACGTTTGTACCATTGATAGAATTACAAATTTTCTTTACCAGCCGTAGCAGTTCGCTAATTGCTGTTTTGCAAGCTGATAGTACTTGACGTTCGCTGGATGCCTGATCGCCGATCGCGTCAATGACGTTGTGATAAATGTAGATTAGGCGATAAGGTTGCACAGCAGCCCGTCCTTCGTCAGTATTCATCTCTAGCAGGTCTTTGGCGCTAAGTACTGTAGCTTCTACCCGACTATTTTGGTTTAGTACCTTTTGCCTTGCTAATGCTCCTTTAGTACTAAGTCCATCCAGTCGAACATCATCATCACTTGGTATCAGTTCTAGTTTTGACCCTGGAAGAAGTGCTGCCATACCCAACCGTGTCACGCTGGGTAAAACTCCCAATTGTGCCTCTAGGCTGGTTTCACCCCGAACTTCTTTTTTAATTACTTCTTGGAGTTCGCTGGCGACTTCATAGCGCAAAGCATCGGAGATAATCACAAATACTTTTTCGCGATCGCTCCGTTCTAAAATTGGGAATACGTGCCTACCAAAAAATCTAGTTTGCGATGCTATGCCTTCTAATTCCCAACTTAAAGGCAGGGGAGAAGAGGCAGGGGGGAGGATTTTCCCCTTTTCTCCCTTGCCTTCTTCGCTAAGGGCATCAGACCAGGCTTCTCCTAGACTATCCAGGAACCATTGGGTGTATAAATTTTCTACGTCGTCAATTAAACCTTTGAGGATATCTCCTTGGGCATCATCACTCTTGACGATAAAGTGGCGGTAAGCTTGGTCAAAGGAGTGTAAATCGCTGGCGTAGGCTTTGAAGAGAAGTGGGGCTGGTTGGCGGAATCCTTCTGGATACTGTTGCTTAAATTCCAACAGAGCGATCGCAGCTTCTAATGCTTGATAAATCTTTTCATACTGGGGGAACCAAATCAGGGTATGACGTGCCTGTAACCAAGTTCGCCAGGGTGTCAATTCCGTTATTTGTTGCCTCATTTGCATTTGCAGTGTTTTAACGCAGGTGCGGATTAATACCTTATCCACCACCTCGAAACTGGCTGCTTCAAATAAAACTTCCGGCTCTAAATTCTCTATAGCATCAAATATATGTAATTGTTCTGCTACCTCACTGCTGAGGATCTTCCAGCCTAGAGAATCCTGCTGGTCGCGCATCCACTGGTCGATAAAGGCATAAGCCCGTTGTCCAGGAGTGATGACTTGGTTTGCTAGCTGGGGCGGGATGGTACCGTGCAGAGATTTAGCAAAATGCGTGATTAGCAACTGCACGAATAACTTGTTTAAACTGGGGTTTTGCTTCGGAAAGTCCGTGTGTTCTTGGACTACTTCCCAGAAGGCTTCAGGGGAGATAAAACGCTCAATATCAGACCAGAGGACGTTATCCGACTCTAATAAACCGCCCAGCAGCACCCGCCGAATCAGTGTCCCTGCATCGGGTACTTTTAAGCCTGCGAGGACGGAAAGCATAGCCAGGAGTAATCCCCGTTCGTCGCTGTCCGGGGAAATACCCATTGCTTGCAGGGCTTCTGTCCGTTTGCGGCTTTTAAAGAATTTATCATGTTCTCGGATGACAATTTCGAGGCGGCGCGATCGCAATCCTAAATCTGCATAGATGAGGGCGGCGGGGTCAGCAGAGAAGGTTAAACCGCTTTTTTGGATGTCTAGAAGCCAGTTTTCTTGGGGTGCAGGTTCGGGAAAGGGGGCGTACAGTAGAAAAGCTTGTGTGGGTTGCTCGACCAGCAGGTGATATTTGACGGTAAAGGCAGTATCAGCGAGTTGGAGTTTTTCTACGCCTTCGAGTTGGAGTTCATTGAAGCTGCTGGTAAATTGTTGTTCGGGGTCGTACCAAAACACCACCCTCCGTCCTGGGTGCAACCAACGGGCTGAATCTTGGAAGAGGGTTTCTAGGGTGTTTTGGATACGAGTAGTGTTCATTCTGTTGGCTTTTCTGTTTCGGCAATTTGCAATTGTTGCACCTGTTCAACTGTTAAACCAGTCACTTTTGCAACTACTTCGATAGACATTCCCTCTTCTAACATATTGATAGCAACACGTCGAATACCTTCGTCTCGACCTTCCGCTCGACCTTCGGCTAGTAATGATTGATAAGTTACTGACTCACGCATAATATCTCTTTGCAGCAAACGCTGAATCACTTCTTCTTCTAATACTAGCCCAGCCAGGATAAATGCACATGCAGCAAGATTACTTTGAGTCCGTTTATCGGTGATATTGTCAATTAATGTTGCGACTTCTTGTAAAGTATTAGTTTTACTATCTGTATTGCTTAAAACTGCAAATGGAAGTAAACCGGAATTTTGCAAAAATATTTCTTTTGGTTGCTCCCATAGGCGAATTACTTGGAAGCGATGAGATGTTTCTTCAAGAGTAAATGTAGTTTGCCTAACGAGTTCTGAATCAGTTTTTTGTAAATAAATTACTACTTGAATCATCCGCTTGTGAGGAAAGCGACGATACACCCGCAAACGGTAGTCTGTCATCCGAAAGGGTATATTTTTGTCTGGTTGAGTTTGAAACTCGATATGCAAGACTATTTCATCAGATTGCTGTAGGATGAGCGCATCGGCACGAATTGGTTCTAGGGATAGTTCTTTGGGACTTAATTCAGTTAGGGTTATTGGTTCACCTAACAACCAAGTGGCGAAGTCGCTGGGAAAGCTTTCGACAAGAAACTTACACAAATTATCAAACATGAAAATATTTTCTCAAAGAACGCTGTAATGTACGAAAGGAGGAAATTCAGCAATGGATAAGCTAGAAAAATATCGTAGTTTTATCAAGAAGATATTGACTGAATATTACGAAATGGCTAATACTAAATTTATCAGCTTGTCGGTATCAAAAAGTTCTAGATCCTCCTAAATCCTCCTTAAAAAGGAGGACTTTGATTCCGGTTCCCCCCTTTTTAAGGGGAGTTAGGGGGGATCAATAAGTGCCTAAAATCACAGCTAAATACTTTTAAAACATCCTGTAAAGAGGCAGGGGCAGGGAGATACTATTCAATATGATTTACTATATACAAAGAAAGCTAGCAGCTTAAATTAGGAGATTGTTGATATGCCTAACTCCCAACTTAGTAAAGAAGAAATTGCAAAGCGTGGCGGAGAACTTTATGAAAAAGTAATCCGTGTTCAAGTCGAGACAGCAGAAAATATTGGCAAAATTATCTCAATTAATATCAACACTGGTGATTACGAAATTGATAACGATCTACTTGTTGCTATACTTTAAGAATTTTTCCCCTGAGAAAGGGGGTCTAGGGGGATTAAACCCTTTATCTGCTCACACACACTATCAAATTGATTAAAAACTTGGCTATTTGTGAACCTAATAATCTTTAAACCATAGCCTTCTAGAATGCGTGTTCTCTCTATGTCATAATCTTGACATTCATCTGTAAAATGGCTATCTCCATCAATTTCAATCGCTACTTGTAAAGTAGGGCAGTAGAAATCAACTATAAAATGATTAATTGGTCTTTGTCTTAAAACCCGAAATTTAAAATTCCTTAAATACTCACACCACAGCTTTTTTTCTGCTGGAGTCATGTTTTTGCGAAGTTCTTTTGCTCTTTCTATAAGCTTTGGATTGTAAGGTAAATGGAAATCGCTACTATTGAGATTGTTATTCATAATTTTAAAGTTTGATTACCTTATTCCACATCGTTTTGATCCCCCCTAACCCCCCTTAAAAAAGGGGGGAACTAGAATCAAAGTCCCGTTTAAAAATGGGAAATTAGAATCAAAGTCCCCCTTTTTAAGGGGGATTTAGGGGGATCTAAAACGTTTGCTACCAACGATAAGACTTTTAAAACATCCTTTAAGAAGTTTTCCCCTGAAAAAAGAGGGAACTATAATTAAAGTCCCCCTTTTTCAGGGTATCAATTCATTTCAACAGTTCCCTTTTCCACTGCGAGGCTTTTTCTAAGTCAGCAATTTTTAAATCTGCACCTTCGTAAACTAAACCTTTGAAGCGCGTGTAGTTGTACGCTACACCATCGTCAAGGTCAAGATTAATTCGCGCATCGGCTTGCGTTTGTAGCTTGGCTTGGTAATCTCGCAGTTCTAGCTGTTGGGCTTGCAGTTCTTTCAGGCGGTTTGTGGCAGCTTTTTTAGCGGCGCTAGAATTGGTATTATCTAGCTGTTGTTGCGCCCTGGCAATTTCCCCATCTAGTTTGACTTGCAATTCTAAAACATAATCGGTGCGGATACGAGCAAGAGCATCTTCGCTGTAACGGTGTAAATATAGTAATGCGCCAAAAGCTCGTTTTTTTCCACTGGTAAACAGCCAGTAAATAGGGCGTTTTTTATAAGTTTGAATGTGGTCAGAAATGAATTCTTGCAGAAAGTAGCGGCGGATGCGTTCTTGGGCGCTTTCGCCGTTTTTGAGGGTGAGGGCGTTAGCGATGAAGTTGAGGTTTTCGGTAAGGGTTTCGGGACTATAGGCGACTCGCAGAAATTCTATGAAGCGGGTAACGATATCGTTATCGAAGTATGCTTGGTCTGTGATGGGAATTATTGCATCATTGCTAGCGGGGAATGTTTGGTGTAGGGAGGGGTCAAAAAGTTGTCCGGTGTGGATGAGTCCGGGTTTGTCGAGGGAGTAGCGCCCGATGATACAGCCGACGGCGTAGGAGATGAGGGAACGGATATCTTTGTTTAAGTCGGCGCGACGAATGGTGATTTGGTCGTCGGGTACTTCTGGGGTTAGTTCGTCTTGTAAGCCGTATGCTTCTATCCAGTAGCGGTTATTTTCTTCTTCGAGTTGTTGGAGTTCGCGGAAGGCGGTTTCTGATTTGCTTTGCCAAATGTTGAAGGCTTCGGAGAGGTGTTTGGTGTTGTGGCGTAATAGGGGGTGGATTTGGAAGTCCCAGGAAGTTTCAAAGTTGTCCCAGTCCTGGCGAGATATAAAGATTGTTGTTTGGATTAGTTTATTGATTTGTGGAGAAAAACTTTTTAATTTATCAACTAATATTGGTATCTCAGCCAAGTTGCCAACTTGAAAGTGAAGGGTTGGATTGAGTATATTCAATACATTAAATATAAATTTAGAGCCTAAATAACCAATTAAACAATATATATCTTCTGTAAAAATACAAGAACCACCTTTTTCAAAAAGAAAACCACCAGGAAGGTAGCGAACAGCAAAAAACGATGAGCTAATATCTGTCCAAGTGATAGCTGGTTGAAAATATGGATTAGTAGTCTTTAAAACTAACCCTGTATTGCCATTTAAATAAGGATACTTTTCAATAACAGTTTTTGAGATTTCTTCTCCATTATTAAACCAGTTAATTACAAATTCCAGATTACCATACCATTTTCTGAAATCGCCTCCTTTGTTGATAGGAAACCATTTAAATACACTTTTCCTTGCTTCTTCTCTGGAATTAAATGCAAAACCGATGTTACGATAATTTATTTCATGCCATAATCTGAGAAACTTATGATTATCAGTTGTTAACAATCCTTGCTTAACTTCTGCAATTGTTTTAAGAGACTGACCATCCTCAAAAACTCCTCTTAGTTTAGGTGTTAACCAATAAGCGATCGCACTCCCCGGAATCTTTGCAAAATCAGCCGACTTTGCAGAATAAAGATATCCACACTTAGGATTTTTGATTGCTTCTAGAGTTTTTGGTGCTTGGTTTTGATGTCCTTTAAAATCTGATAGCTTTATGTAAGCCCCTAATTTATTTTTATTGGCTGGCTTCTGCAAAGAAAAAGCACAAACTGGGATACAAGCAGGTTCAAAAGCATTATATTCTAATTGAACTAATGAAGTAATGGTAAAATTATTTAATAGTTTAATTCTAAAATCCTTATAAGTAGATAGAAACATCCAAACAAAAGGTGTTATCAAGCCTAAATAGCTATGATCATGTGTAATGCTATCAAATTTTTCCATAAACATAGAAAAAGCATCTGATTTAGAATCAGGATAATTTTTAATAGCAAAATCCTTGAAAACATGATTTAAAGTTTTATTGCCCATATAAGGTGGATTTGCCACCACAACCCAGTACTTATTCCTCAACAACTCCGCCTGTAATAACAACCCCTGCAAAGCTGGAACATACTCACGAAATACCGAACTACTCGCTTCCAATTTATTCAATTGCCATTTCAACTTATCAGTATCAAAAGACGGTGGTGTAATTAAACTTCCTAAATTATCTGCATCCTTAAACGCCTCAATTAATGGTTGCCAATCTTCAGCATTTAATTCTGTAGCAGGTGGTAAAGTCTGACTATGGGTAGGACGCACCGCCGTAATATTCAAAGCCAGAGATTTCCGCAAAATCCGCGAATTCTTCGCCCGTGCCTTCATCAATACCGCAAAACTTGCCAACTGAGCTGCACGTTCATCAATATCTAAACCATACAAATTGTGCGTCAAAATCAGCGCTGGAATATCTCGCTCTAAATAACCTTGCTCTTTGTAAATTTCAAACAGTAAATCAAACGCATATACCAAAATATGACCACTACCACAAGCAGGGTCTATCACGGTCAACTCTTGAGGTGTTAAAGCTTGCGGCTTTTCACCCTCACCATTATCGTTAGGATTTTCCAAATAGTAAGGCATATACTCACGCAAGCGTGATTCCGGGTGCGCCTCTAACCACAACCGCCCTAAACTGTTCTCCACCATATACCGAACAATCCAGTGGGGGGTAAACAATTGAGTCGCGGCTGGAATATCTGCGGCTGCAACCTTCGACTTTGCCCCAATCACCTCATCCTTGCGTTCCGAAATGTAGAACTGATACAGCCAACCCACTACTTCAATATTCTGCCAGTCCTCCTCTGGAATCTCCTTTACCAGCCGCCGTACAATTGAATCCTGATTTAACAAATTTCCAGGCAAAAACAGCGCTTGGTAATTCTGGCGAGGGTCAAACAGTGCCGGAATTCCCTCCGCCAAAGCTTTACACTGAGCTAGCAGCAGACGGTGGTAGAGAAACTCATCGGGATTAGGATGATGATTGGCAAAACTGCGCCACTGATTGAGAGTATCGAAGTCAAGTCCAGGTAAATCTCCCATTTCGGCAATAGAACTAGCATCCCGTAACAAATCAGGGTCTACCAAATTGGAATCGCTACTACTCAATACCCGCCCGATATATCCATTCACCTCCATAAACCGTAATGCTGCCAAACGGTTAAACCAGGTATAGGCAATTTCATCTATCAGCGCATCTACCGCCTGGGGTTGGCTGGAAGTTAGCGTTAAATCTTGCAAGCGATTTCGCAGTTGATGATACTGATTTGTTTCTGTGGTATTTAACGTTTGACCCGCCACCAGCAATCCACCTGCAACTGTCTGAGGTTCTATAATGCTTTTGTGAGTAATGCCAAATTGGGCAGCACGGGCTTTAACTTGTTCTCGTAGGTAACGACGCGCCCAAATAGCAAAGTTTTTGATAGCAGTGCGGTTCATTGAGGTGATTGAAAATTGGTAGTTTATGTTATTAACCACCCCAAAATCGACTTTCTCCGGTGTACACACATCTCTTGACTAGGTGCAGAATGTGGTTTGATCCCCCTAAATCCCCCTTAAAAAGGGGGACTTTGATTCTAGTTCCCCCCTTTTTAAGGGGGGTTAGGGGGGATCGAAACGATGTGGAATAAGGTAATTAAGCTTGTATGTACACGATATGCAATCAATTTTGGGGAGGTTAGTCCAAGTCAGTTTTAACGGACTAACACCTTGATAACCACCGCGTTTTAACTGAGTTTTATTCTATTCGCCAGGATTTAAGTTGATTTCCTACTATTTTTACTACTATAAAGTAAGAAAAATATAATTACCTTTTGGTAATACCATGCCATCTGAAAAACTATCCATTTCCTTACCAGCATCTTTGATGCAGTTTATTGAGAATTACAAAGTGACAAAGGGGTGTAAATCTCGCTCCCAAGTCATTGAGTTAGCACTGGAATTACTGCGCTATCAGGAATTAGAGCAAGCTTACCGCCAAGCTTCAGCAGAAGTTGACCCAGATTGGGATTTGACAGTAGGGGATGGGTTAACAGATGAAACGTGGTGAGACTTACTATGCTAATCTCAGTCCAGTAGTAGGGGCAGAGATGGATAAACGCCGGCCTATACTGATTGTCAGTAATGATGCTAATAACAGTGCATCTAGTACAGTGACAATTTTACCGATTACGTCTAATGTCAGTCGGGTTTATCCTTTTGAGGTGTTATTGAATCCAGAGGAGAGTGGTTTATCTAAGCCTTCTAAGGTACAAGCGCAGCAGGTACGCACGATTTCTAAGCAGCGCATTACGGAAGATGTGCTGGGTTGTTTGAATCAAGATTTGATGCAATTAGTTGATGCTGCTCTCAAGTTACATTTAGGTTTGGGCTAGATAAACCAGAAGAGCAGCCCCACCGGATTTATTCAAGACGAATACGATGATTTTGGTGAATCTTATCTAATAGAGTATTCCGCAAAGCCTCTAGATAAACATCAACATCTTGGGGCGTTTCTAGTAGCGACTTAGTTGCAACTCGCGCTACCTGGACTGATACGATGGATTTGACACAAGTTACTTGGGCGTTACTGCCATTGTCCGACTGACGCTGAATAATTTCATTGGCTTGCCGATCTACTTTTTGCAGCAATTGTGGGAGGATGTTTTCTAGTTCACTTTGACGTGCGATCGCAGAATCGATACTTGTTACTTGGTTAACTGAGGTGACAACTTTATCGATATCTTGAGTAATGTTACTGAGGTCTAGCTGTGCAGAAATGTCTTGGTGAGCAGAAGTCACATACTCAGTTAATTTCTCCCGCATTGCCTTGCTTTTAGTCTCCACCTGATAGATTTGAGTTTTTAGCGCCTCCTGCACCTTATCTTTAACAGGTAGGAGTAACATTGCTAATTCTGGAATCTTGGCAGTGGGGTCAGACATCGCCAAAATTTGCTTAACTAAATCCACCCGCTTAAGCAAATCTGGGTCACTAATATGGCGTAGTTCTGGTTCTAAAGTTTTCAGATCATTATGAGCTTGCCAGAACAGCTTAATTTGTGTGCTGAAGAAGGATTGTAGCTTTTGCACATCTTCGATAAATTCTTCTATATCATCCCGTCGCTGACGAAATGTGTCGAAAAACTTAGCCGCACTGTCCTTGCTTAACAATTCAGCCAGCAAATCTAAGTTAGTACGCAGTAATTCAGCAAAGGGAAGCCCACCTTCTGCTTGGATTAACCAACCTTCTAGTTCTTGAGAGCGTTTTGTTAAGGCATTTTTGTATTGTTCAAATAGCAACTGTGGATCGCTAGACATATTGTCATTGAGTAAGTCACTGGCCATGTCTTTGGCAATCTTCAAGTTTGCTGGGTTAATTTCATCGGTAAGGCGGACAGTATATTTATCTATTTCTTTGCGCGATCGCAACTGTATTACTAAACCTTTATCATGCAGATTAACGTTGCCTTGAGCGTGTCGCAATTCTATTACACCCTTGTTAGCAAGTTCCGCCATCACCCCCAAAGTGTCAAATTCCGACCAACCATAAGGACGGACTGCAAACTTATCTACCAATGCCTTAATGCTGACAAGGCGGCGAAGGCGAGTTTCTTCCATTAACCAAGCTCGCATTTCACTATGAGCAGCCACATTAACAGGCTGTCCGTTAATATCTTGTTCTTGACTCTCACGAGTTAGGGCATTGCTTACCTGATCTTCGTTTTCAAAACCACTAGCCACGTAACCGAGCTTTTGGTAAACATTGTCTACCAAATAAGTAAGACCCTCAGTCAGCAGACTCTTAGCATCTCGGTTGCGAATATTTAACTTACTCCCACAAGCAAATACATCAGCACGAGTAATCAGCTCCTCTAAAATGATTTTCAAATCTTGACGGCGTTGATTATTCTCGTCAGATCGTGTAGTTAAAATTCTCTGGATGCTAGGGCTAAGGTCGTTACGACGCTTCAAACGTAAATATTCATCTGTTTTGACTAAGGTTTCTAGGTCGTTCAGTAAGCGCCCGTCATCAGGAAGTTTTACCAGCACCTCATAACCAGTCATTGTAGACATCATACAGAAATTCTCATTCTGTAGTGAGCTTGTCCCTACGTAGGGGGTAACAATATGTAGCGTGATATCACTTTGCTGGCTATGGAGTTGTTCATCCAGCTTGCGATTGAATTTATACTGGTGTCGCTGACTGTAACGAAACTGCTTATCAGGGAAAATTTCTCCCCAAACAAGTTTTTGCAATTCTGCTGGAATTTTTCCCGAATCAACTTGAGTGTTTTTGATTTCCCTGCCAATGTCTTGCTCCTCATGGGTCAGGAAAATATATTCATCACTATTGCGCTGGATGAGAGTTTGATGTTCCAAGCGCCCTAACGCCGCTTGTACCTGCTGCCGCAGTTCTAACTTATCCTGGTCAATATTACTTAGGCTTAAGGTAGTCAAATTATCTAAATTTGCCCGAATTTCCTTAAGGTACTTGACCATGAACAAGGTTTTTAACAGGTCAATATCAAAGGGCTGTAGTCGCGGATTTTGAGCCGCCTGAATAATTACCTGGCTGATGATACCATCCAAAAAGCCTTCTACTGCCATGTAAAAGGTGTGAAACGGAACCAGCACACCAAGAGGTTCTCCGGCTACCGCTTGGGATGCAACCTGAAAAGCATCCAATAGCGATCGCTCTCCTGATGCCAAGTGCTTGCCAGCAGAACCCATGAGGCGAATTTGAGTGAAAACCTTTTGTAACAGATTAAACTGATAGGGAATAAAGGGATAGGCGGTAAAGAAATCTTGAGGATTGCTATATCCCGGCATATCGGCACTGTCCTGAGTAAAAGCAATTTGGTTTCTCAGAATAGCAATCTTCTGGCTATACAAAGCTTCCAACCCAGCCCGCGCCGCATCAGTTTTGCCCAACAAGCGTAACTTAATTACCTCATCGGTATTAGCAGAAGACAAATTCAGTGGGCGATAAAAACGACCAATAATCTTAGAAAAATCCTCGCCTTTAATCTTGTTTTTGGTAATCTCATCCATTGCTTCTTGGGATGTCACCACCACCCAAGCTTTTCCCAAACAGTAAGTACCCAAATCTTCCACAACAGTTTGTAGGTTCAGCATCAGTTTGCTGTCTTCACCGATATACTGTCCTACCTCATCCACCATAAAAATTAGGCGATGTTGCGGCCCTTTACTATCCAGATACTGCTTTACCATGCCAGCAAACTTTTCTGGACTCAGAGTATAATTTTGTTCCCCAAAGTCCAGTAAGCGGTTAGCCGCTTCTGCACTCATACCCGTGCTAGTTTGTAATGCACTAGCGATCGCATCTTGATGAAAACCCCAAGCATCTCGGTTTTCCTTCCATTCCAAGCCACTCTCTGCCAAGAAAGCTTGTTGAAAAGCTGCATATTTACCTTGGCGATCTAGTTGACGTTCAAACTCAGCAATGGGAAGAACCGTCCCGAAGTACCCCAAATGCTCGTCAAATACCTTTTGGAAGACTTTGGTAATGCTTTCTTTATGGTTTTTATTATTGGCATCAGCTTTGGAGTCAATATTGAATAAAATCACATCGCAAGAACTATGTGCCGCCTGTGCTATCAAGGCTTGCAACATCGGATCAGGTATGCGTTTTTCATCAAAATAATCCAAGGCACGGCTAGTTTCCAGTTGATGATTAGCCAATAGGTATGACAGAATCTTCAAAAAGTGAGATTTTCCTGAGCCAAAAAATCCAGAAATCCATACGCCCATCTTATCAGTAGGATTGCTTAGGGCATTAGTGTAGCGTTCAAAAAATGTCCGAAAGTGCCTATCCAGTTCGTTGGTAACGACATACTCTTCCAATTCTTGACGAATATTCTCGTCGTCCTTCTGCCCAACTTTAATAACGCCATTGATATTACGGTGAATGTCCTTTTGGAAGAGTTCGGCGATATTCATAAGTGGTGTTGTTGGTGGGGAATCAGAGGGAAGGCCCGATAGTAGTTGTCATCCTTAAAGGTGTCGAATAGGCGTAGTTCATGCCCATCGTAAGAACCAGGGAAAAACATCACTAGGGGGATTTTGTCAAGTACTGGGTGTAGGTTGTTGAGAATACTATGCGATCGTAAAAGGGGCCAGCTAGCACCAATTCCAGTCATGATTACAAGCTGTTCATCACCCCTAAGTTTTTTTTGGATGTAGGCAATAACTTGGTCAGGCCGGACAAGAGGCGCAATGGTCTTAGCCAAGGCAGCATTTCCTTTAGTTGCTTCCAACTCAAAAGCTTTTTTGAGTACCCCTCGTTCTGACAAGATGTCGAGAATAGTCTTGTAAAGGTCAATTTCCAGCAAAATAAGCTGGGTGGGTGAACTCGTCAATTGCGGCTTCAGGCGATCGACGTAGCGCTGTACCAGTGGTTCATATTCAGTGTCATAATCAAAAATATAAAAGCCAATTTCGTTACCAATGCCACGGTTACTCAACAGGCGTGCATCTTGCAGCTTTGGTAGCAGTGCATCAAGGCGCTGATTAATGGTCAATGTGGGCATGACTTCCGCATTAACCCGCAGCTAGATTGGCTGTATTAAAGTGCTTATTTATATACAAAGTAAAATATATCCTCAATATTTTTTATCAAGGATAATCGCTAAATGGCTACAAGCTGTATGTAAATTTACGGCTTTTATTAGGCAATTAATAAATTGTATTTTTCTAGATGTCAACAGGCTTGATCTGCTGTTGTTGAGTTTTGAGAGAGGTCTAGGCTTTTTCAGATTCTGGGTAAAGCATAATGTTACTGAATTCTAAGTATTATTATGCGGTGTGATAGTACTTAATATTACTCGCTAAAGCGTTTGAGGTTTTGGTGTAAGACTTCGTGAATGCGATCGCTCCAAAAAGGAATTACAGTCTGCCCTTGACAAAGAGCTTCTAGCGCTGCCTCTTTATCAAATTCTGCTAATGTTAAATACTTTTGCTGAGAGGCGTTAGATATCAGCATCAGTCGCCTCATCTTTTTTTTAGACACAAATTCCTCAAACAGCCAAGGCTCCTTATCTTGCAACATAGCCAAAGCTTCCCGGCAAACTTCAAAGCTATAGTCTCTGTAAATAAATGACATTAATCTGTCACTGGTACTTAAACGACATCAATTTGTCCCGACGACAGTTAATTAGTCCAAACGACATTAATCTGTCACCGACGACAAATAATTAGTCACTGTACATAAATGGACGTAACTGGATTCGAACCAGTGACCTCTACGATGTCAACGTAGCGCTCTAACCAACTGAGCCTAGATACAGTAAGCCTTGTAAATGAGCCTTTAAATCTAAGATACTAATCAGATACTAAATAAAGGTAATCACAATTAACCAATTAAGTTTTATAAATTGTTGAGTAAATATTGACACTTGAATATTTACTGGTTATGGTTGTTACATATTGGAACCAATACATATCCCTTGACTGACTTTCCAATTCTGCCTCTTAGTTAGGATTAGTGCGGAAAGTAAAGTTAAGTAATTTAACTTAGAATCCTTATTCTGGCTCTTTGGAGTATTGTGTGCGGGAATCTAGGTAAATTTAAGCTGTCAATGTGGCAGAAAATTTAACTTGCAGATATGAACTATTCTTAATATTTAAGAAGGCTTAAGTTGTGAGCTATTGAATTTCTTCATAGGTAATTTATGTTTATTTACAAATTACCTATTTAATTTATTATAATAACTTAAATTTATATGCAAAAAAGACTGCTGGCCCTACTATAACTGATGCCACCAAAATACCCCCAAATATATCTTCTGCTGAGAGAGGTGCTTGTGACTGAGAAGAGTTATATTGAGATTGAGCATCTAAACTTTGCTGCTGTCTTACTCTATCTCGCCTCATCCCGTCTTCTAATGAGGGCAAGGAGCCTTGGGCTATTGCGGGAGGTATTATTGAACAAGTTATTATCAAAGCTAAAACTAATTGCTTGAATTTCATTTTAGATTGCCACTGTAATATTCTTATATTAGAGTTCCCTAATTTATAAAAAAACTATCAGGCAATGCTTGTAAGTTTATACTATTAGTACTAAATTTAAAATATCTAAAAATTTAATTTATACTTTATCGACTTTCATTAAAATTTCTTTAGTAATTTCTTTAACTTCTCTAACCTGATCAATAATTTTATTGTGGTCAGCAACATAAGTACTATGGTTTGTTTTAGTGTCACCAGACATATTTTGCACAGAGTTAGCAAGTGTTCTAAAACTTTCAGCATCACTTTCTAACTTTTCCACCCATTTCATAATAAGATTATTTATACCCATCCACCTGGCTAAGAGTAGTAAACCTAAGATAGTGAGTATCATCCCTAAGCCAACACCACTAGCATTGGTTAATACTTGGTCAACTATTTTAGATTGAGTATCAGGGGTTAGATTAATGTAATTAATTTGCTTAGTAGGTTGAGTTTTGTCTATTTGTGTAGTCATTTTATTATAATTATTTTATAAATTTACAAAAAAAGTAAGGCTTCCTTAATTGGAAGCCTGTGATTAATTAAAAGGTGTAAGGTATTAGTTGACCTCTGCGACTAAGAGCTATTTTTCCACTTAGAGGAGCAAGACCAGTAGGGGTAGTTAAGCTTTCTGAGGAAGGAGCACACCAAAGATTTGTGTTAAAGCATCTTACCCAACCAGAGTAAGGACCGCGCCACCACACAACAGCAATATTGCCATCATGATTTTTAGGGCTATAAGGTCTACCATTAATAATGTTAGGTAAAGAGTTTGTAGTAATGTCTCTAACCTTTGACCAGGTTAATCCGTTATCATTCGTTTGCCATTCTTGCAATTCTCTTATACCTGTGGGATCAGTGCTGGATAAAGCAGAATTATTAGATGGATTCTGAACTACAGTATTAACTAGGTAAACAATATTAGGATTATTGGCATCAAAACATATACCGCCTGTATAACAAGGTTCATCTAAAGTGAATCCATTTACTCCGCTAGTGCCCATACCTGGGGAGGAAACAGCTACTCCTCTAACTGTGGTCTTAGCGGAAGGAACCACATTAGCCCCGGTTATATCTACTGCTGTGGTCCAAGCCGTACCATTCCACCTAGAGAACATATAACGCTGATTTGTGTACCCAAAGCTTCCTGAACCATTATCGTAAGTTGTAAATAGTACACAGGGATTACCATCAAAACCTATTACAATATCCCAGCCCCATGACCTAATGTTGACTCCATTCCACACAAGAGTAGGGTCGCTACCTCCACTATATTTAGGTCTGATTGGTAAACTAGGAGATTGAGCACCTGTAGCTGAAGGGTTGATCATTTCCACTCCAGCAGAAGTATAATATCGTGCTTTATTTAATGTTTTATCCCAAGATACATAAAAGTGATAAAGGGAAGTTCCATTTCCATCACCGTTAGTCCCTGAATCTCCAGGATGGCCATCAGTAAAAAAGAAATCTACACGATTTTTACCATTTACTACAGATTGAACATAAGGTCTTTGGGTTGCCCAAGGCGCTAATGTACTTTGAATTAGTGGTACACCAGTTCCATAAGAAGCTGCTGCTATTGGGGTATCTTGAGTGTTTACAAATCTAATAGCGTGAGGGGCATTAGGTGGGGAACCTGTGCGGAAATGATAAAGCATCATCCCAGCGTCCTCCAATAACCTTGGGTTGCTATAACAAGTAGGCAAGTTGACATTAGGAGTGGTACCTGTGTTAATTGGGCTACTTACAATGGCTGATGACCACTGTGTAATATCTTCTGGGTAAATGGTAGTACGCGATCGCATACCTCCAGGATCATTATGCACTCCATAGAAGCAAGTAATCCTACCATCAGGTCTAATAAATACTGCTGCATTATCATGGTCATCAATTTCAGCTCCTCCATTTTGAACTACATAAGTTGATACATCTTCTAAGTCAAAATGAGTAGATTCTTTAGTAATATTGTTGACTTTTGTAATTCCTACAATACCAGCATTACTAACCCATCCAATATATGTATTACCGCGATAGCTAACTGCTCTAGGCTGTGTAAAGAATGTCCATACCCCATTTTGGCGCACCATTCTACCTTCGCAAGTTGAAGTAGAACCTGCCACAGTTAAAACATTAGAAGGTGTTCCAATACCTGAGGGATTTATAGCACTTACTCTAAAATACAAAGTCCCAGTGGCTTTTGGAATATTATATGCTACCAGGTTAGTATTCCCTGTGTTAATAACAGTAGTCCACCCAGTAGAACCATTAGCACTACTTTCAATTAAATAACTTGTAATTGCGCCACCTGAACCACTAGAAGCAGGTGCTGCCCATTGTAGATGACATTTGTTATTTACAGTATCTGTGAAGGTGAAGTAAGCAATATTAAGTGGTGAATCAGTTCTAGCGGGGGTGAATGACCTAAGGGCTAGAGATGTAGGTGCCCCTGGAGTTCCATTAGTAGGCGTTACTGAAATAGTAGTAGCGTTTGCACTTGCCCCTATTACACTGGTTGCTCTTACTCTAAAATCATTACCTGATCCACTTAAAGTAGTTGCAGTTACACTTGTGCCAGTAAACGGGCTACCAGCGATCGCAGACCAAGTAGATCCACCAATGGTAGTAGATTCTACAATGTAGCCAGTAACAAGCGTATTGTTAGCTGTAGCTGCTGTCCATGCCAAATTCACCGTAGTTAGGGTGACTCCAGAATTACCAAAACCAACTACCTGATTAGGTCGAGAGATTTTAATAATAGTTGAAGTACCATCTCCTCCACTACCTACTGGAATAATCCTAAAGGCATTACCTACTCCTGCTGATAAAGTTACACTTGCTGTTAAAGTAGCAGCACTAAATGGGCTACCAGCGATCGCACTCCATGAACCTACTATTGAGTTATCATTTCCAGTTAAATCACTAGACTCAACTTTATAGCTTAAAACTGTACCACTTGCAGAAGCAGTCCAATTAAGGGTAGCTGTAGTTGATGTAACATTACTAACTGTAAAAGTAGAGACAGCACCAGGAATACTATTATTAGGTACAGTTAAAGTACTAGAATTAGCTCCTATATGATCTCCACCAGTTACAGCCCTAACTCTTACATCATTACCACTGGGGTCTAATGTAATTCCAGTTAAAGTTAAACCTGTAGGTGTTCCTACAGTAGTCCAACTAGAGCCTCCTATTGATGTTTTTTCTACAACATAGTTAGTTAAAGTATAATCACCAAAATTACTAGGAGCAGTCCAAGATAAATCAAAAGTAGTAGGGGTGATATTACTTGCAGTTAATCCAGTAGGAGCAGTAGCAGCTACAGATAAATCATTAATATAGTATTCATTAACTACAAACCCATCTGTAGGAGTAGTTGAATCTGTGGCTGATGAAACAAACCACAATCCAAATTTACCGGATGTATAGGTAGCATCAGTAGTACTAATTAAAGCAGTAGAACCTACAGTCCATTGACTAGTACCATTATTATAAGTATCTACATAACAATTAATACTAGATCCAACTACTGACAATCTTAATCTTCTACGTAAAGGGGAGCTAAAAGACATCCCTGTAGGATTTAAATCAGTAGTATTAGTAGAACCTAATTGAGTTGAAGAACCTGCAGTTTGTCTAAATAATTGATAACCTGTATTAGGTCTATATCTAAAGAAGTAACCATTATTAGTAGTATCAGAGGCTCTAGCAATTACACCCACATTAGAGGCTGTAGTGGTATATCCTACTAAGCTAACATCTACTGTAACTTCATAGTTATTTACATTAGGGGTTTGACTTGTATTTAAAGGAGTAGTAAAAAAGTTAACCCTATGAGTTACTGAACCTTGAGATGATGGACGACGTAATGTATTATTATAAATAATACTTGCTGTAGTATTGCCACTAGTTGCCCAATCAGTATCCGCAGTAATATCTGTATTGTAAGCTTCAAATGTGGTCCCATTAGAGCCTACAAAAGTATTAATAAATCTTTTAGTCATATTATTAAATTGTTATGTCGCTTACTAATTGCCCAGTGGAGTTATAAGTAATGGTGCGTGTTTTACCCCCACCTACAATTACAGTCGTCAAAGTATTATATGTAATTACATAATTAGTCCCGTTAATAATGTAACTACTAACTCTATTTTGTGAGTCATAATTCACGGAACTAATATTAACTGATATCCCAATACTTCCAACTGGTAAATTTTGATTTTCCCACTTAGAAGTTGTATTATTATAAATAAGAGCTTGTCCATTAAAAGGAGTAGTAATAGTAGTATCAGTTAATTCATTTAAAGCATCAGGTCTAGCATTAATTAAAGTATCAGTCTGAGTTTTTGTGTAGACATCAGTAGAATTAGCTTTAGGATTTACTAATCCATCAACTTCAGTTTTAGTGTAAGTAGAAGACTGATTAGCTTTAGCAGTTAGTAAGGTGTCAGTTTGAGTTTTAGTGTAAGTTGAAGATATATCAGCTTTTGTTGCCAATCCAGCAGTAAGTTCAGTATCCCTTGTGATTGCATCAGGTATTTGAGTATCAGGAATCTTGCCCCCGCTATCCAAAGTAGCTACCCCTAAAGCAACTCCTTTATCTGTAGTAGGAATTGCCCCAACTTGACTAGCAGTTACAGAGTGAGGATTACTAGTACTAGAAGTATGAGAAGTTAAAGCAGTTGCATCAGCCTTAAGAGCCACACTGGTAATAGTAGCTCCACCAAGGGCAGTAAGGGCAGCAGAAGCACTTGTGCTACCTGTTCCACCTTTAGCTATAGGAAGAGTACCTGAGAGGTTTCCTAAAGTTAAGTTAGCTTCAACAACATCAACATCTATTTCATTATTAGCAGCATCATTTGTAATAGTTACTTTAGAAGACCCAGCATTAATATTTTTGAATTCTAAGTTGCTACCAGTTTTTTGTTTATAAACTCCTACCCCACCAACTCCAACATTACTTCCGGTAGCAGTAGCTCCTGAAATTAAAGTATCAGTTTGAACTTTAGTGTATACGTCAACAGAGTTAGCCTTAGGAGCTACTAATCCATCAACTTCGACTTTTGTGTAGGTAGTAGACTGATTAGCTTTAATAGATAATGAAGTGTTTACATCAGTAGTATTAGCCTTCAGAGATAAAGCTGCTGTAATGTCACTAGAATTGGCTTTAGGGGTTACTAAACCATCAGTTTGAGTCTTAGTATAATACCCACTGAGATCAACTGTCACACCTCCTATAAGGGCATCTGTTTGAGCTTTAGTGTAAGTGTCACTAGAGTTAGCTTTAGGGGTTACTAAATTGTCAACCTGAGTTTTATTATAGATATCAGTAGCGTTAGCTTTGGGTGCTATCAGACTATCAGTTTGCGCTTTAGTATAAACATCACTAGAATTGGCTTTAGGATTTACTAAACCATCTGTTTGAGCTTTAGTGTAAGTGGTAGACTGATTAGCTTTAGGGCTTAAAAGGTTGTCTACTTCAGACTTGAGATAAACAACGGGATCAGAAGAATTAGTATTAGTTTTAACTCTACCATCTAGAGTATTACTTGCTAAATTTATCCCAATTTCATTTAATATATAGCTTATTAAAGATTGATGTTGAGGATCAGAAGTATCTGCCCCGCCTTCACGCAGTACAGAGAGTTCTAAGTCAGAGGTTCCTACAGGTACAATGGCATCAAAAGTTTCTCCACCTGGCAATACAAACCTATAAAAAGATGGGCGTTCCCCTTCTTCATTACACCAGAGAGTAAATTTAATTTTACCTTCTCTATCGGTAACAAAGTTTTTAGTAACTTGAGGATATTCTATATTGTCAATAGTACTACCCTGCATGTGAATTACTTGAACAACAGCATTTCTGAGGGGTTCATTATTTAGCCCAATAAATGTAGATTTAATAATTCTTTGAGTTGGCATATTTATTTTATAAATAAAAAAGTTCACTCTAAATTAATAAAGTGAACCTTAAATTTTTAATATTTAATAATCTTATTAACGGCTAACCAGGGTTGCATATTTTCATGTGAACCGCCACCACCTTGAGCATTAACACTGATACCAGAAGTGGAAGCATTCAGGCTAACATTAGTTTTTGTACCTATAAGTGAAATACCTGTGAAAGTACCATAAATACTAATTCCAGTCCCACTAATTTGGGTATTAGGGTAGAAGTTACTTCCTCCAGGAACCTGAGTTAATTCTGCACCATCTCCTCTAGTACCATTTCCTTCGTTGTATCCCCTATAGGGTCTTAAATTATGAGCATGACCTGGGTCATTAATAGTATGAGCATGGCCTGGGTCATTGACTGTGTGAGAGTGGGCAGATTCATTAACTGAGTGACTATGCCCAGTGTCATTGATACCATGAGTATGAGAAGGTGTTTGAGCTAAATTTAAAACAACTCCCTCTAATCCTCCTATTTGTCCCAAGGTACGATTAGTTAAGCGTGAACCTGTACCCGCTCCTACAGCCACCCTACCTCTGCAATCTGGTACCTTGAAATTAACACCAGATTGACCAAAACTGTAACCAATTGCTGCGAACAGAGCTGGGTAAGTGCTAGGGGCATAATACGAACCATCTTGCCACAACCAACCAGAAGGTAATACTGTTCCCCCAAAGTCCATCATTGCCCCAGGTGGAATTAATTGGGTGACAGGAATATCAGATGGGCCTAATCTGTCAACTAATTTATCTCTTAAATCAATGATGCTCCCAGATAGAGTTCCAGAGGCAGTAGTTACTTTAGCTAGAGGAAAACTAATATTAGGTAAGCTAGAGGCAGCTTGTACAGTTCCATCAGAACCAACATATATATACCTGGTAACATTATCTGGTAAATTAATTGAACCAGGGTTAATACTAACTAAGGTACCATCAGATAATAAAACTACTCCGCCTAAATAAGAAAAAGTTAACCCTGATGTGTGGCTAACTTTTAGTCGATTATAAAATGTATAGAAATTTGATTTAATTTGACCTGGGGTATCATCAAGGTAAGAATCTAATACCTTTGGTCCATGACCAATAAAGTCATCACCGTCCACTATAGGATTAGCTATAGCATTAGCATGTTCTGCTGTAAATATATCACCGTTTTGAAATATAACACGAGTCATAATATTTGAGATTTATTATTAATAAATTAAGCAGCTAGTCTAAAAATATTGATAAAAGAACTACCAGCCCCATAAACAGTGAATGGAACAGATAGTCCAGTATATACATCCAGTCTTATTTGTAATGTTTGGCTAACTGAACAAGGGATTAATAGGGAGGCTAAAGTAATTGAATTACCTTGTCCTGCATTTAGAATCATACTACCCAATTGCCTAAATGGGGAACCATTTAGAAGAAGATAAGGGCGGAATTGTCTTGTAGATGTATCATTATTTGAAAGGGATATTAAACCACTAATTTGATAAATTCCCGCAATAGGAACAGTAAAAGTTGTCCCTGAAAATGCATTATTACTATCAATAGATTCAGAGCTAAAAGAAATGATAAGAGAGGAGGCTGTTTGTGTCAAAGCACTAGAGACATCAGCAAAAACACAAGGACGGTTTACTTGTTGAACAAACGCTGTTGAGGCTATCTGTGTGTTATTTGTACCTTGGGAGGCAGTAGGGGTGATAGGAGTACCAGTAAGAGTTGGACTTGCTAAATTAGCTTTTAGTGCTAAACCAGCATCAACATATTTTGTATTAGCAGCTCTAGTTGAGTTATTACCTGCCGTTTGATCAGGTACAATAACATCTTCAGTAAAAATAGGACTAATAATATTTGATTTTAAAGCTACATCAGCTTTAACTGATTCAATTTCATCATAGATACTATTCTGTGAAGCAGCTAAACCTGAGCCATTCCAAGAAGTACCATAAGGGGTAGCATCACCCAGAAGTAAGCTACCATTCGGTTCAATTGGTATATTCATCCAACTGATAGTATTAGTTGGTACTACACCTGTAATTGGGTTTAGGTCTTTGGAGATGTAAGTTCTGTTTAGGTAAGTTACTAAATCTCTGAACTTATATGTAGTAGAAGGATTGTAAACACCTTGAGGAAATGGACCACCAATTGATTGAGCAAGTGCAGGGGTACTAGCTATCAGCCTAGCAGTACGCAAAGCACCAGTGTCCAAGACATCATTTGTAATTCCAGTAGGTGTTAGTGATGCAAATTGAACTGGACTAAGATTAGGAACTAGTGCATTAAAATTATTTAACGCTGGTTCAATTAATGATCCATCTGTGTTAGTTTTAAAGAATTGAAAGTTATAAGTAATTCTTGAAGTTTCAGATTGTGGCAGGGTTATATCAAGGGCACCTGCTGTTATAGTAAACGTATATGATTGAGGTAGATAAATTGTATCTGGGGAAGTAGTATCGTCAATTAAACTACCAGCTAATACAACAATAAGTTTCCCTGTAATACCATTTCCAGCAGAATCGTTTAGTGTTCCTACTATTTGAGTCATTTATTTATATTATTTAAATTGAATTAATAAAGTTTTTTAAGAAAAATAACTATCATTAAATATAATTTCACTACTACACCAGCAGGGGCCATAAATAGTATTTAGCTTTTCAGTTAGTTTTTGCTGTGGATTATTTTTATATATATTAGGGAGATAAATTATATATTCCCAAGCAGAAGTTCCTAATTCATCTCCAACAGTAGATGTCCCTAAAATAAAATCACCTCTAGAGGTGATCAAGTGTTGAATATTAAAGCAAGTTAGTACTAAACTCAATACTTCTTTAGTACCTTTACCTGGCCATATTTTGATGTATGAGTTATATATTAATAACCTTTTAGATGAAGCAGCCCAAGTTTTGTCCCAATATACTCCTGTAAAGCCACAGAGAGGGGCTAGAACGTCTAACCAAACCTCATCGCACTCTAATGGATTGAGCTGTCTAGGGAGATCATCAACCTTTGCTTTAGTGTCAACTAGTAGTTCATCAAAGTAAGTTGTCAGCCATTCTGCTATATCATTTTCTTTGTAGCATTCAGGTAATCTTTCCCAAATAGGTTTACCTGAATCCCAAGCAATTTTTGTTTGCATCAAACAAAGCCTCCAGAGAATTCAGGAGGTTCACCTGCCCCGCGCAGAGCTTCAAACACAACCCCATTTTCATCTACTAGCTGCATAAATAAGCTATAAGCAGAAGGGAGTGTATAATCATTTGGCATAGGTATATTTGAAGGGGAGCCATTTAATATGAGATTTCCAGCCTCTTTTATTACCCCTGTATTTCGTAAAGCAAAACCTACTTCATAAAAAATTAAATCTTGACCCAGAGGATAGCTATTAGGACTCAGATATTCTTGAAAAGCTTCCCATAATCTATCAAAAGCTTCTTCAGGATTTACGCCTATGGTTAATTTAGCTGTGAATTCTGCACTGATAAAAATCTGTTCCATAGGTGAAGTATATAGTGAAGTTCCTAATTGTAAGCTTCCAGATAACTGAGATTTAATGTAGGAAAGTTGAGCCTCATTAGCAGGTTGACCGTCTGCATTTAATAGGAATAGGTGAACTGCTCCAAGTTCTCTAGTAGTCTTATCCTTACCAAGTAGCCCAATAGCTTTAGCAACTGAACCATTACCTAGTAAAGTTTCAGCAGCCTGTTCATAGTCATTAGTAGAAACTAAGTTTCTAAGTCTAATTTGATTAAGTGCTCTGCTGATAGTATCGGATACTTCTTCTAAATCTGTACCTCCACTAGCGGCTTCAGGATTAGTTACCCCAGTTAAGAATGCTAGTGGTTGAGTAATATTCGTTATAGAATATGCAGGATTATTATAAGCACTACCTACTTCTTCAGCAGTGGCAGTAACTGAACCTGAAATCAACCCTACAGGAATTTGTAATAAGTTATCTGTTAAAAAACTATATACACCTGAGTCATCTACTACTTCAAATCCTTGAGGAATATTGAATTTTATAAAATAAATCTTAATTGTGCTGGGTCTGAATCATCGTATGTCCAGTAAACATTTATTTCAGATTCACCTAAATCATTAATGTTTCCTTCTACCTCAAAATTAACTACAGCAGCTACTTTAGCCATCTGAGTTTGGAAGTCTTCTACAAATGAAGTAGCTTCTTTAAAGTTATAGCCAGCAATCTTCATGACATTACCAGCGGTACTTATCACACTAGATTGTGTACCAGCAGCACTGTTAAATAACCCTATAGCTTTAGATGCTAATTTACCTACAGATTGTAGACCTAAACTAATAGCAGAAGTCATCAGGTTAGCGCCTATAGTAGCTCTACTTAATGACCCTGATAGGTCTCTATTTATCTGGTTGGATAACCCATTTATTACTGCGCTAGCCTGACCACCATTGGCCAATAAAGTTATGGTAACGCTATTATTATTAGCCATTTATTTCATAATTTATATTACTCAAAATCATCTTCTAAGAATCCCCAACCTTGTAATTTAGATTCACTATTTTTATTCTTCTCTTGAGTTTTAATATCAATTAATAAATATAAATAGTATAGGGTTTCACTAATCTCCATATCTAAATAAACCTGTAAATCAGAGGATAATTTCCCTCCACATGCTTGAATTAAATTTTGATATAGAGATTTTACAGTGAAAGCTGGTTGGTCTTGAACACTAATGTATAGTTGGTGTTGATAAAAATTCAAATTTATCTTGAAACACGGTAATAGCTGCCGCTACCCTCTTCATATCACATCCTTCAAGATTATCTAGTAGATAATCAAAAGAAACACTAGTATTCTTCCCATACTTGGTAGTACAAAGTGCCGCTAACTTTAAAACTAAAAAAGATTCAGTCTTATACTCTGGTTCAGCAGAATTAATAAAACTTTCTAACAATAAAAACTGACGGGTCTTTGGTGACTTCATAGCAACAGGAGTACCATCAGTAAGCTTAAAAGTAACAATCCCAGCATCAGCATCATACTCTGCTGTAAATTCAGAGGATTCCTCTACTGCTTCAGATTGAACTTCAATTACTTCACCACTAATCAAATTAGCAGAATCCTGTTTCAAACTTTCTTCTTTGACTGTTAACTCTTTTACTTCTTCAACTACTGTTTTCTGTCTCATGATACTTTATATTATTTAATTTATTAAATAGCGGTAGAAGCTGAACTAGAACCCGTAGGAGTAGCCTGCTCTACACTGAACTCAAGTTTGTACATAAGGGTTTTAGAACCATCAGCAGTGTCAACACCCTCAGCACACGACCAATTCATAAGGCGGCAACCTGATAGGTTCCAACCTTTATTAGAAGTAGCTGCAAGTTCACTTCTACCAGAAGTATTTCCTTTAGCAAAACGTACTGGAGTTAGGTTAAGGTTGAAGAATTCTCCACCCTCATAATCTCTAATAAATTGGTCTACTACTGTGTCTTTTTCAGGGTCATAAGGTTTGGAGATGGTTACATTTTCATACTCTTTATTACCACCTGAAGCAGTGCGGGTAAGTTGAGACAAACCATCATTATATTTAGCACGACTGTAAGCAGCTTTAACACCAGAGAACTCAGTCCAATAAACTCCAGGCATTTCAGTTACTTTGATAACGTAATCTGAGTTGCTGATAGGGTTAATATTATTTAAAGCAATAGCCATAATTAATTATTTTTTATTAAATTATTTTTAAATGTAAGTATTAGAAACTTCAGCCAAAGTATTGAAACCTTGACTGAAATCATTAACTATTCAACTAAGCCTGAGTTGTAGGAAGAAGTTGAGCTTCTAGGTTAGTTTGGTTCAATGGTAAAGTACCAATTGCAACCCTAATACTAGAGATAAGTAAACGCTCCATTGAAGGGGCAGGAACTACATATACTTCTAGTAGAACATTACCAGCCTCTAAGTCTGCTGCTGTGTTATTTTCAAAGTCACATTGAACTTCAAAAGCATCAGCTTCAGTGGCTCCAAATAATAATTTAGCTCTCCAAAATCTACTACAAACTGAACGAGCAGAAGCAGCAATATCAGACAACAGGATACCTAAACCATCAATAGAACTAAATAGTTCATTATCAAATCCTCTACGTAAAGTGCCATTCAAAACACTCAGGATTACACGCACAGGTAAGAAAGAATAGAAGGTGCTACTAGAACGTGTTCTCATAGCCCAAATTACTACACCTTTGTTGCGTAGGTTTCTGATAATATTGATACCTAAAGGATTAAGTACTTCTTGTTGCTGAGTATTAACTTTTACAGTTACATCAGTTACACCAAGTACAGGAAACTTAGATCCAGCCGGAGGTTGTGCTAAACCTTCAGCTTTAAATCTACGGGTAGCAACACCAGCTACAGCAGCAGAAGGAGGTACAATTCCACCCTCTAAATCTTTGAGGTAGGGATAGTAGTAACTAGCGTGACCTTGGGGAGCTACAATCAAAATACCTTCAGCTTGAGCTTGAGCTACTGTTAAGTTAGCACCTGCATCAATCAAAGCAATCCAGTCAAAAGCAGCGTCAGAAGCCAAAGCGTGTAGAGCATTAGCAACTGCTAAACGGTCTGTTCCTGAAGTTAGTAATTGGAAAGCTTGAGGAGCAATCAAAAATCCTTGATCATGTTCATCTTCTACATCAAAAGAATTCTCAATTGCGTAAACATAATCAGCAGCAGCAGGGCTAACAGGAGTTGTTACTTCTACTGTTAAATTTGTCCCAACTGATATGGTAACAGCAGCGCCAATAGGATCATCTACTCTAACAGTAATTGAATCTGTAATAGCCCCAGCAGAAGCTGTTACTAAGTTAGCGATCGCTGAGTTATTGATAGCAGCCAAGATACCTGAAGCAATAGCAGCCTTGGTTTCCCCACCAGTGCTTACATAACTTACTACAGTACCGCCAATAGTAGCTACATACGTTTGGTTAGCAGCAGTAGAAACAACAATACTACGTTGAACAGCAATAGGAGTTCTTACAAAGTAAAGGATTCCTCTGCGGTCATTTCTGAAGAATAATTTAACTGAAGCTTCACTAGGAGATGCACCAAATTGGTTGGTGAAATCTTCTAAACTGGTAACTTGAGTAGGGACTAAATAATCTCCAACAGAAGAGGAGCCAATCATGTAAACTGCTTAAAAACTAGCAATAGCCAGAGTTCTAAACCCCTGTGTGGATTCTACAATCCTAACTCCAGGAGCATTAAAGTTATTAAATAATGCGGTCATATTTTATATTTATTTTTGAATAATTACTTCTGAATCTTCAACGTAAGTATCAACTTCCTCAACACTGAAAGCAGGTTTAGCTCTATAGGTTCTAATCTTAATCTCTTGTAAAGTAGGAGGATTCTCAAATTGAAAGTAATCAGGGCTTTGTAAATCAGATATATTCGGGACAGTAGTGGTATTAAACCTAATATCAAAAGAAAAGTTTAAGTGGCATAACCAATCAGACTTAGCATCTTTTACCCTTTCTACTGTTACAGAATCTTCTACATATACTGGAATAAATGATTCTATAATTGGGTCAGGGCCTAACAGTAATGCATATAGATGTATGTGAGCTACTATTCCTTCTAATGCTCTAAGTGGAAGAGCATAAAAAGACAACTGACCAGGGAATCTAAAACTTATTCTGTAAGGTAATCTGGCTGATGTTTTAACTGAATTTAGATTCTGTTTAGTATGAATTAGGTTTTGTACAGGTAGTCTTACTGAGGTATTTGTAGGGAGTCTAACCTCTCCTGCATACTTATACAGTTCCTTTGGTTCATCTAAATCAAAAGCATCTATCTTGATAATAGTTATTAGAAACTCATCTACTAAGTCTCTGGCAATTTGAATATTCATTTTATAATTTATCTATTATCTGTTTCCTTTCTTAAAATGAGCTTCCAAGTGGTTGGCTCCTTTTCTGATAGATATATCAATTTATAATTTGAAGTACCTGCCAGGGCTTTTATAGCAGGGTTAGAATAGATGATTTGATTAAAGTTATTTACAGGGGGATCAATTATGAATTCTACTCTGTCATCCCCATCAGGAATAAATAATGTTTTGGGTTTAGTTCTTGGTATCTCAACTTCAACATCATCTAGAGATAGGTAAATTGAATCAGAACCTTCTATAGAAACTTGGAGGTTAGCATATCTTGGTGGTACTGGATTAATGTAGGGTCTTGGTAAAATTAAAGTATCTATGGTAACTTGTACTTTTAAAGGGGTATTATAAGAATATTTTCTTACTAATAAATGTCTTCTTTGTGGTAAGCCTAACTTAACTTCTATGCCAGATATTTTATCTTCTATCTGAGCTAATTTTTCATATAGACTCATTACTTTAATTTACCAATTATTTTATTTACATTTCCCTTTAGACGCGACTCCATCTCAGGTATAGTCTTATAAACCATCTCAACCTTTTTCTCTACATACTGAGTGTAGGGAAAAAGGTTATCAATTCTAATAGATGATTTTCCAAGTGATGTATACCAACCTGCTTTTAATGTTCCTGTTCTAACAGGACTTCTATCTTTTAATCTATTCTGTCCCCAGCTAGCAGTATCCTCTAATGCCTCTTTAATTAAATCTTTTACATCATTGCCCTGCTTAAACAAGGGGCCATTTGTTTTAATATTATATGAGTACATTAGAGTTACCAATAAGCTATTGTGCTACGTCTAGTATTAGGTGAGTATTTATTATAATTAACTCCTACCACTAGTAATTGTCCCAACTCAGTTAGTAACCTAGTACCTTCTGATTTCAGGTGAGTTACATGACTACCATAACTTAGTTTAGAACCCCTAGATTCCTTTACAAAACTGGTCTCAAGGGATTCTTTTAGTAAATTATCAATACCCACCAACTCATCAAGAATAGTTAAAGTTCTGTCAATCGTAGTATCAGAATACTCTGAAGTTAGACCATTTCTAACTGTGGTATCAAATACAAAGAACCCTAATATTCTCTCAAACTCTTCAATTTGAGGAATGGTGAATTGTGCCATAATTACTGTGTGATTTTATCCAATACTGCAACACCCTTAGCACGATTCTTCAGTTGAAGTTGAGCTTTGGTGTAAATTACATATTTTTCTGCATCAGGATTATCAGAAGGTAGTTCACCAATACTGAATTGAAGACCTTGACGATCTTGGCTGTTGTTTTGAGCAAAGCTATAGAGAGCTACTTCATTCTCATCAACAAAGTACAGAGTACCAGCAGGAGCGTAGACATCTTGGATGATAGGACGACCACTGAAAGTCAAACCTGTGTAAGAAATATCAGCTTGACCAGCAGGTAGTTGGTTTGTAATGCTAAGTTGAGCAGCAAACAGATTTTTGTATTTAACTGCAATTTCAGGGGAGCAGTAGATACTTGTGTAGTTTCCACCTTTACGTGCAATTCCTACTTCTGTTGCATACATTAAATCAGCAGTCAAAGCGCGGTTGGCACCAGCAGTATTTACATAAGATGCCCAAGCACTGTAGCTAGCTGGGTCAAGACCTGCATAAGCTCCAGTAGCTGCTGCTGCACTTACCAAACCAATTACTCCACCATCAGCAGCAATACCTGTACCTGTGTAAACTTTGGTGCTTAAAGCTTCTAGAATAGTGCGAACACCACTATTAATATCAGCAGCAAACAAGTCACGAAGGACTCCTTTACCAGCAGCTTTAGCTTGGGCAATATCCTCTTTTTGCAGTTGGAAACTGTTACGAAGTCTAGCACCACCAATAGGTAGAATAGCTGCTACATAATCATCATCAGAGAAAGTAGAAACTGAAGCTGTGGTAAGTTCACCAGTAGCACCTGCTCCACCAACATTTGCATTCCACTTGATAACTTGCTGACTTGTAACTTTCTTAGCAAGACGGTTAACCATTGGGTATTGAGTTAACTGAAGTGAAGCAACCTCTTCCTGTACAAGCAACTGTAAGGAATTAACGGGAGAAATAATATTAGCCATTTAATTTATTATTTTGTAATTTATATTAATTAGTTGAATGATTCAAATAAGGCATCTTCTGCCTTAACTTTTTGATTAGGATCAACTGGAGTTACTTTTGTTTCTTGAGCACTGGAACCTTTAACTCCTGAAGGAGGTACAAATGCTTTTCCGTCTTCACTTGACAAATAAGAATTCAACGCATCTTCTAGAGAGGAAACATTATCACCTTGAGCTACATACCATTTATCACCCTCTTGCTTAATTTTATCTGAGTAATCAAGTAAGAAAAGTTTTTGTAATGCTGAGGGACTTAATGCCTTTGAGTTAGCAATTACTTGAGAAACTGCACTGCTACGTTTAGCTGCAATGGTCTCCAAATCTTTGTTAGCTAATTGAGTCTTAAGGTCTGTTAGCTGCTGTTCTAAAGCCCGAAGAGTTAGCTTCTCTTGGTTATTTTCAGAAGGTTCTGTGGGAGTAGATTGAATTGTCTGAAGTTTCTTAATCTCTTTAGTAACTGATGCTGCAAGTCCTTGATTAGCTTTTGTAAATTCTGTACTAATTTCAGTCTTAAAAGAATTTAGTGAAGCATCAATCAAAGCTTGAATTTCTTGTTCTGTCATTTTAAATAATCCTGTATTTATAGGTATCTGTCTTTAAAGTTGTCAGTAAAACTTATCTGGTTTATAAACCTTACCCAGTGGGTTTACCCTCAGTCCGAAACTCTACAGCAAGGAATGTGTCTGTTATGTCTTAAGGATTGTTGAGGGTCTCTATACTATTGAAGTGTCCAAAGTCTGATTTGAGCTATGTAGTAATGCTATTTCTTTGGCTACTTGCTCTTTTTGGAGGGAGGATAAATTACCAGCTAACATCCCTACTAATTGGTTGTAAACTATATCAAATACTGTGGGTGGTAATTTAGCTTTTAGCCCTTCTACATCAATCTTGCTGACAGAATCTACTTTCATTATTAATGAATCTAAGCTGTCATTTTCAAAACTATTTAATCCTGTGCAAGATATGTTATCCCCATTTAAACCTGCTGCTTTTGCTACTAGTTGAAGAACATCTTGATAAACATCAATTAAGATTTCTCCATAAGCTCTCAGCATTATTTCCTGCTTCTGAAAATCCATCTGCTTAGAGACACCAGATTGGGTTATAGCCCCATTAGAAGATGAAACTCCACCACTGGAAATAAGGTCCCGTACTTGGTCTTCTATTGCCCTCAAAGAACTTGACATGTGCTCAACAATATAGCCATGTGGTTCATTCCATTCAAATTTCTCCAGCTCAGTTACATATTGCAAACCAGTTGGGATTTCAGTTTCATTTTCATAAGAATTCTGTATGTCATCATCTGGTGTTTGAACTCTCTTAAAGGAGCGCTGAAAATAGGCTAGAGTCAATAGATCATATTTTGAACAATCTGTTCGCAAATGCTCTAACGCTTTAGAAGCAGCTTGATCACAAACCCAAAGTTGGTCAGGTAATTCTACCTTTAAAACTGGAACTTCACCAAAACCATGCTCAACTAAACTTAACAACTGAACATCAGATTCTGAGTTAACATTTTCATTTGATAATTTACTAATATTTCCTTTAGCATCTAACTCAACAATTGCTGAGTATTTTGCAATATAGGTTCCATCAATAAATGTCCATGTAGCCACCATTTGAGATGGAGCAATAGGATTACTGGAATCTTCTCTAATTTGTCTAACTTTAATCCAGTCAAGCTTACCTTTGCTCTCACTCCAATTAGTAACTTGCATAGCACTGTAGGTCACACAATAGGGGCGTAGACCTAGTGCTTCCTCTTGTAGTCGATTCAAAGGAGTAACATCCACTTGATTTTTATCAACGTGAATGTAAACCTTTTTAAACTTAAGTATTTCTCTAAAGATTAAATTAATTAAGTTCCTCTCTGAGCGTCCATTTAAGTCTGAATCCTCTCTGAAGTTAGCCCAGAAGCTAGGGTTAGCTTCTAACCCATCTACTATTAAAGGGGCGTTAGATAACTTACTAATCTGCTCATTTAAATTAGAGCTAAGAATATTTAAGTATGTATATTTCTTTAGTCTAGTTTCATAAACTTCAAGTTCCTCTCCAGCTTTTTGAGGGAGAAACTGTCTAATAGCATTCTTGAGTCGATAGCCTCCTGTTACTAGTAAATCAATTTCTTGAAGTGCAGGTAAAAGTTGAACATACTCAGAGTGCTTTGACTCTAATGTTTCTAAAAGTATTTTATTAGGGTACATATATTATTTAATTTCTAAGTTGTTTATTTTGAAGAGCGTTATACAAGGAACCTATACAATATCTGGCAGCATCAACTGTGTGATCTTCTTGATGGTCTGCTGGTTTATTTATTAGTTGACCTTCACTATCAGTTGCCCGATGGTAGTCTTCAAATTGAGATATCAATTCAGTTAAACTAGCTTTAATAAAAAGATTATCTTGGTAAAATAAATTATTCATAATGTCTATACTTGGCATTAGTCCTAACTTAGTTCTACTGACCTCTACAGCCCTGCTCATGCCAGGTATATTTTCACGTTTACCTAATATTCTTGCTGACTTAATACTGCCTCCTCTGTCATCTGGTAAATAGGTTCTGTACACATTATATTTAGTACAAAGTTTAGCCATCTCTCTTAGGAAAATTTCTTCTGGTATAGTCTCTCCAGATTTATTTAGCCAGTAGTCAACTATATAAAATTTACTTCTATCTGCGCTTAATCCCACCACTACAACGCATGGATTTCTATCCCCCCAATCTCCTCCAATGTAATAAGAAAGGTTATTAGGTATATCTTTTAAATAATGTTTATTAGATAGCTGGTCAAACAACTGACCTGAGAAGTTTTCAAAACTAGCTTGATATTCTTGTTTATATGATTTCTCAGGCATCTGAGCCTTTGCTTGCCTAAGTTGTTTTAGGGGGAAGTGAGGATTATCACGGGTGGTGAAATGGTAATAACTCCACTCTGCTAAATCTTTTATCTTTAAATAGAATTTATATAGTGGATGATTTTTTCCTTTGGGAGTGGCACATAATGTAGCTGTTGAACCTGGTGTATCTCCTAATGCTGGGAAAACTACTTGTTCCCAAACATCAGGTTTGATATCTTGAAATTCATCTGCTGCTACAAAATAAAATTTAAGTCCTCTTAACCCATCCCCAGCATCGTCATTTGTACCCCTTAAAATGATGTCTGGTTTGGAACCTTTAAAAGTTATTCTATAATCTGAATGGTTGATATTTTTTACAAAAGGAGCGTCCTTTAACATTCCTACAAGTGCTTTCCAATGTACTGCCTTACACTGTTTTAGGGTTGGCATAATTAGAGCAATTGTTGGAGGAAAGTTAGGGTCAATTGGTTGGTTATAGGTTAAGGCGCTAACTATAAGTTGAGTTCTTAGTAAATGACTTTTACCAAAGCGTCTACCGCAAACCAGCAGCCTAAATCTATTTGGGTCTACAAATATCTCCTTTTGTTTGGCGTGTAGTTTAATCTCAAAGCTCATTTACAAATCCTCATCTCCAGCCAAGGATTCTTCTTGTACAGGTTCTGAGTCTTTAACAATAATTGTGTAAGAAGATGTAGGTTCAATCCTCTCTGCCCATTCTTCTTTGAGAGCCTTAATAGCATCAACTGCTGTCTTTGGTTCCCTCTTTATAAGGTTTACTACCTCTCCTCTGCTACTTTGAGTTTGGTAGTCATAACCATCTAGGCACATCCTCACAATACTTTGTAGCTCAAGGGTTCTGCTGATTTTAGAATGTAAATTTACTAACCCTACTTTGATAGCTAACTCTAAAGTTAAAGCTTCACTCTTCTGAAGTTCTTCAACTTTACTTTTGCTATTTTTGATTAATGTTTTTAACTGCTGTACTGTCAGCTTTATCTCAAACTTATCCTCAAACAAGGCAGTCATTTGATTTTGAGTTAGATGAGGCTGAATTGATAAAAGTAATATTAAAAAATCTCGCTGAGCTGATGTCAGCATTAGTGCTTTATTCGTTCCCATAAAAAAAGGATGCTAAGGAGCACCCATATAGTTTAGATATCTATTATTAAAATCTGTCCTAAATCAGCTTCATGGCCTCGAAGGAGAGGAGTTCAAGTGCCTCCAAGTATGTTGTACCTAACCAGGAATCTAAGCTGGTCTGCTGCTTATCCTGGAAGTACTCATGTCTCACTATTAACCAAGATTTCTCAGAAGCTGTAAAGTGATATTCAAGGATAGCCCTATGTAATTTACCTAGTCCCCAAATTGCACTCTCAAGTTCATCAGAATCAATTTGACCAAACAGTGAGTTACCTGGTTTTAGCTCAGAAGAATCTTTGTAGATGCGAGGTAAATATTGGTCAATATTATCAAGCTCCCCTTCAAAAAATAACTGTAAACATTCTTCCAAATTTGCTGTATCAATATAAGAAGTCAATAGTTGAGTAGTCATAATTTTAAAATCCTTTATTTATTAGTAGAATTAATATTAATAAGTTGAAGTTAATGTGTTCTCAAATAACTGTTTCCAATCACCTTTTTTGTAGGAGCACTCTAACTCAGTTAATTGTTGGAGTTTTCTGTTTGTGTATAAGGGTTTATCTAGGTTAGCCCTCTCACTTTCAATAATTTGATTGAAGTTTTGATTCATCCAATCCCGTATCTGTTGCTTATCCCTAGCTGATAAAGATTTATCATTTAAATACTCTTGAACTATTGGTATGAGTCCCCAGTGATTCCTTTGTTCTGCATAATCTGCCCCATAAGCCTTTCTGAATTTGTAACTTAGTGTACTTTTAGGAATCTTAAATATCTTTGCTAATGATCTTAAGGAATACCCTTTTAAAAATAATTCATAAGCTCTACTAATGACGTTGCTCATTTGAATTCTCTAGCTCCTTTATCTTCTAAAAATAGCCTTTTTGCATTAGTAAAAGGTAGGATATATCTATTAACTAAAAGCACCTTAAGCGCTGCGCTAGGCTATTAGTAGAATAAGAGATATTGGCTTAAATTTAGACATTAAAAACCTCCCTGATTAAAGGAGGCTTCTATTAGTTACTTATTTGATTTATGCTGCTTTAGCACTCTTCAAAATAGGTAACTGAATAACGTTGTCTGTCTTAGCTGACTTTATTAATCTCCCAGTCCTGTAAGCTTCAACAATAGAATTATTTAACTTTTCTATTGTTCTACCGCCTACTACACAATTGAACCCTTCTTTAATTAATTTACTCTTAAACCAGAAGTGAGATTCAATGCAAGAATTAGTAAGGTAGTTATTAACAAGCCTCTCTGAGATAGCCTGGGTGTCTATAAAACTTACTTTAACCTTTGCTCCAGGAAACATAGTAGAAGCATTGTCATTGATCTCCTGGATGTAGCTTTTAGCCTCCCAACTGATTCCTACGGGTGAGGTGAAAACTAACTCAATGGGTTTACTTTTGTAATGTTGAAGTGCTAACTCAATGTAATGCTTATCAAGTATTGTAACCTTTACATTTTCCTCTGAGATTGTTCTTGATTTTAACTCATAAATTTTGGTTACTTTTGGAAGCTGCTCTACAAAATCAAATCTTCTGTGAGAACCAGGGTTAAAGGTGTCATAGACTGGTACTTCAAATTTGAGATTAATATTTGAGTGCCCAGCTAATTCCATAAGCTTCAATTGGAGGGTTGGCTCAATAGTATGAGTGGATTCTTCAATCTCTTTTTTAACTGAAGTTTCAATAGCTAACGAACCAAGTGTTTGGAAATCTTGGGCAGCTTGAGAAGAACCTTGAGTTAAGTAACTGTAAGCGTGTAAAAAATCACCAACCCAAAGTGCTTTTATTTTACCTAGTGATACCTTATTTTGCTGCGCATACCTAGCTTTAAAATCAATTAATAATTGACCCTCTAATTTACAGGCCTTACCAGCTAAGGTTCCCAACGACCTCTCTTTTGTAGAGGTTGCTAAATCTGTTTTATTAGCCCAATTTTTTAAGTAATCTTCACTACTTAAACCTTTAGCAACACTTAGGCTACTCATTATGTAAATTGCATTTTCACCTTTACTATTAGTCGTCCATTTTAAGTCATACTCTTCAGTCAATCTACAAAGTTCATTAACTATAGTTTGGTCAACATTAGGGTCTGCTGATTTAATAACTGATTTCAATCTAGCTGTGGAATTTGAAGGGGAATTAAGAATAAGTGTCATTTTTTAATGTAGTATTTAGTATTGATAATTAGGTCTCTTTCAACCTTTCTGTATTAATACTAACTTGACTGTACATGCTAAATGTAGGCAACACAACAGCCTCCTATTTGCGGTAGGAGGCTGTTAATTAGAAATCTGTGTGTGGATGTTAGTTACGGTCAGATAAATCAGCAAAGTCACGTTGAAAGTCAGTGTAAGCAGCCAAGTTATCTTCTATTAGCTGGGGCTGTAAAATTAACTTTCCTACAAGTACTCCAAGTACAAAGCTGAATAAAATCAAAGTAAAAATAATCAGCGTAATAATTTCTATCATTTTAATATCCTTATTATGTGGTGGGAAGTTTTTAGGCTTCCCAATTACTCAATTTACTTTAGGGGGTTTCTGATGTCATCTACTAACAGTTGAATGATGCCAGCTACCAAGCTTAATTGATATACAGCAAAGTTACCTGGTATTTAGTGTTCTCTTTAGTCCTTAGTGACTTAATAATTAGTTTATTGAACAAAATATCATTCAGCAATCCTATTAAGCTTTCACGACTAGCTACCATCATTCTGTGAGTGGAATCTACAGTTAACCAGAAGGCTGTGACTTCTTCACCTTTGTAACCTGTAATTAGAGCGCGGTCAGTTAAGTTAGACATAAATTTAAATTCCTTATTTAATCTTATATGAATATATTAACTGTTAGCTATGTGAACAATGTAGGCAGTATTCTATTAGTAAATATCTATGAAATTAGTTTTAAAATAATTTACAAATGCCTATATTTTACCTATCAAACTATTGACAGTTGTAATAAAATGTAGTATAATAGTAGTATAAGGGTGAGGGAGGGAATACATAAACTCCAGCTAGATACGCCTCAAAATGATCTAGCAACGATGAGGTCACAACATATTAACCTTATGCAGCTAATAGGGGTTCTGCTAAAACAAGTCCACCTGGTCAATTAGCCTTTCACCACCTAAAGTAAAAAGGACGCTGGTAGAGACTCCCGCAGAAAACTTGGATAGGTCAGTGTTAGAACGTTATCCTGTAGAATTTTTAAATTAGTTTTTACTAATAAGTTTTAAACATATATAAACTGAAAATCCCTGGTAGAGAAATCTACTGGGGATTTTTTAATAGTGTCTACACTCAGGAGATCCATTAGGCTGCTGAAGGTAAATGAGGTGCAGGAAGCTCAAGCTGAAGGGAACTGAAACTGTGTTAACTATATGCCTGCGGCGCTATGAGGGGAATGAGGAATTACCTGCACATTTTTTTTAGATTTCTCACTCCTGATAATTAAGGAATGAGCCTTAACTCTGCCGCCCAAAATTAAGGTTTTTTTTCAATTTTCTTAGGCAAAGGTAATAGAGGAAAAGAAGGTAAGAATAAGGAATAAGAGGAGATAACTAAAGGGAGAAAAGGGATAAAGAAGCACAGTATAGTATAGGTGATTATCTAAATACTCTACAATATATACCCTGTACAGTTTTCAGCCTCTAAAATTGCTTCGTTTTAAACACTTAAAATAAATAACTGGGACAGTTTTCATTAGTAGAAGACGTTATAACTTTGTTGATACAGACTAATGAAAGACACAAATATCACCATTAGAATCAATCCTTCTATTAAGGAACAATGGCAGCAGGTAGCTGAAGATAATAATACCTCCCTCTCCGCCCTTATAGTGACTGCTGTAACCAGATACATCACTGAATTGACTACTAACACAGAAAAATTGGATAGGGGTGCTATGGGAATAGCCAGGTTAATATTATCTGAAATAGAATCACAATACTCTGAATTTCAAAAGTTAAATTGATTATTATAAGTGCTCATTTAATACCACTTTTTAGTGGCCATTTATAATACAATTTGCTACAATAGATATATACAAAAGGGAAGAGAAAACAAACCCTTACCAAACTATATTGAAAACACTTTTATAACATTATGGCAAACGATAAACACATCGCAGTTAGAATTCCTCTTCAACTTTGTAACTTAGTAGATAGTGAAGCACAGGATGAGTTACTAAGCAGGGCTGACATCATCAGGAGAGCATTACTCCACTACTACAAGTCTAAAGGTATTGTTTAACTTTCGAGGGGCACCTAAGCCCCAGCTACTATTCTCAAATTAACTAATAAACTTTTAATAAATCAAACATAAATAAAATGACAAACATTACTATTCAAACCATCAATTCTACTCTAGTTATTGACTCTCGTTTAATTGCTGCTGAATTAGGTATTGAACACAGAGCTTTGAAGAAGACTATTCAAACTTATCAATCTGATTTTGAAGAGTTTGGTACTTTAGACACTGTGAGTGCTGAAAGTACTTTTGGTAGACCTGAGACTTTCTATTACTTAAATGAAGACCAATCCTACCTATCTCTAACTTATAGCAATAACACTCCTCAAGTTAGACAAGCTAAAGTTAACTTGGTTAAAGCATTTAAAGCAGCAAGAGAAGCTACTATTCCTAAACCTAATACTGATATTCTTTACTTACTAGAACAGTCAGCAGCAGCTATCAGAGAAGCTAGGGCACAAGCTGCGATCGCTGAAGAGAAGGTGGCTTTAATGGCTCCTAAAGTTGATGCTTATGATGTGGTCTTAGAGTCAGGGAAGCTACTGTCATGGGGTGAGGTAGCCAAGATTATAGATTCTCCAAATTTGGGGAGAAACAACTTACTAAAAGTTCTGAGAGGTGGGAAGATATTAGATGATAATAATATCCCCTACCAAAGTTATGTTAATAGAGGATTTTTCAAGGTAATTGAAACTGATACCTTTGCTGGTTTTAAACTAGTTAGCAAATGCACCCAGAAAGGGCTAGACTACCTTATTAAATACCTTAAGGGTGAAGGGTTCATTATTCCAGATAAATCTAAGGCTGCTTAAGTCTAATATCTGACAAATAACCAAATTAAGGGGACTTTAATAAGTCCTCTTTTTAATGTTTACTAATGCCTAATTAGTGTAACTTTCGTGTGGCCATTTGTAACACGACTTGTTATAATGATAGGTATAAGAAATATATTTATATTTAACTTTAATATTTTAATTTAAAATTATGACAGCTACTAAAGTAAAGAAATCAGCTCCAGTTTGTAAGGGTTATATAATTTCAACTTATAGAGTTATTAAGTCTCAATTAGATTTTGTTAATAGTGTACTGGGTAATGTTAATGAAGATACTAGAACTTTATTCTGCCACATCTTAGTTAGTGTTATCATCAACATCAAGAAGATTGAGTGGATTCCAGTATCCTCAACCTTAATTAAAAAGAAGATTCAGAAAGCAAGCTGGAAGGCTTTAGAAGAATTAGGTTTAATTGAAGTAACTAACTACTCACATGAGAATGGGTTATCTAGAGAGTTCAAGGTCACTGATGTTATCCTAGACCGCTTCCTAGAGCTATCTAATTTATCCCCTGAGGAAATTATTAGCAGCACTAAATATAATTTATTTACTGGTAGAAAATCTGATAGCAAACTGACTAACCAAAAGTATGATGAGAATAGAAATGAGGAACCTATATTAATTACCAGCGCACTTGACTTGATAGCTCAAGGATTCTTCAATATGAAGGCTATCATTGTACATTTAGATGAGTTACAGAGAGAAGAAAATAAAGCTGCTGAAGAATATGGGCAATATTCTAAAGAACATAAGAAAGCTAGAGCAAGATTTATTAATGATGATCATTGCTTTAAAGCTATCCTCAACCAATCTCCTGTTAGAATTAGTGAAGATATATGGTGCTACAGCCCTGCTTATAGAGTTCAGATGAGTGGAAGGGTTAGTCATATCTTAGGAGGTTTACAATCTGCTAGTAGAAGGATGAAGGCGGCTGCTTATATGGGAATAGAAGATTTGAGAAATTACGATTTGAAAGCTTCTCAGGTTAGTGGATTAATTCAACAATTTAAATTAGCTAAATTAGATACCAGTTGGTTAGAAGACTACAAAGAAAGACCTAGTGCTAAAAAATACTATGCTGCTCAAGTTGGTATCAGTGTAGATTGCTGGAAGAAATGCCTCTGTGCCTTAATGTTTGGAGCTTATGTATCAACTGCTAACGATCGCACTAAAGGTAAACTGAAGGACTTAGAAGGTACAGTAGAAGGGGAACCTAAGAAAAAACCAAATGCAATAATAGATGCCTTATTTGAAGAAGCTGGTGATATAGATTTGGCTTTAGAATACATCACTAAATTTTTTCAAGTAGTAGCTCCTTTAAAAGTTGAGATTGATAAATGGCATAACTGGTTACTAAACACATGGGTAATTAAAATAGGTTACTTAGGTAAAAATGGAAAGCGTTATATAAATAATCCAACGGGTAAAAAACTTTGCATAACTGACTTAGAAAACGATTATCCACTTTGGAAAGTAAAAGCTATGGTCTCTGCTTTTGTTCTTCAAGGCCAAGAATCCTGCTTTATTCATAACCTGACTCTAACAAGTATAGAATATGACTTTCAGGTTATAAGTAATGAGCATGATGGGTTAGTTACCTTGGGTCCTATACCTGCTGAAGCAATTGAAAAGGCTGCTGCATTGTCAGGTTTAAAAGGAGCCATCTTAGAAGAGAAAGCTTTAGAAGGAATGGATTTGATAGCAGAACTTATAGAGAGAGAAGATAGTTCAGGAGAATTAGAAGTAGAGGAACTACTAAATTATTTCTAAAGCTGAAGATTAATTAGCAGACCCTGCGGGTCATTTGAGAGGGTGGTAGAACTTAGCTTCGCCGCCCTTTTTTTCAATTTTCTTAGGTAAAGGTAATAGAGTAGAAGAAGAAAGGAAAAGTAGAGAAGTAAGTAGGTAATAGAGTAGAGAAAGAAGGTAAAGAAGCTAAGTATAGTATAGGTGATTATGGTAAACAGCTAGAACCTATACTGGGTATACCTTACAACCCCTAAAATTGCTTCGTTTTAACTTGTAAATCACCTTCATTTTAGGCCCCCACATTAAGCGATCGCACCCAAGGAAAATTAATTAATATCTAAAGCTAGGGGTTGGGCACTCAGAATAACCACAAGGTCCTACTCTACTAGGTGACTCATATTGATAAGTTGTATTAGGTTGATAATTACCTCTAATACAGGATTTAACCCCCATCATTATTAATAGTGTAAGAATCCCTCCAACCACTTGACCACCTGAATTATTATTACTACTCATATAGCCTACTTGAAAATATTTCAAAACTTCTATCTCAAACTACTATATATAATAGCTACCTAATCAGAGAAGAAATACTGAAATATAATTTTAAGTAAAACCACTGTTTATAGGTTTACCAAGTCTACGGTTATAATGTATACCACCAGTCACACAGGGTAACTCCCATCTGCAGATGGTTGTAGTTTAACTGTGTAAAACGCTAAAGGGTACGGCCCATTTCTTAAGGATGGTTGAACGTTAACTTTAGTGCGGCTACTTATGAATATCCAGTCTCAGGCTAGGTTAACCTCTTAGTCTTTCTTAATTAATTGCTTTGTGAGTTACCAGGTGTAAGTCATCTCCAATGTGCGATCGCTGCAAGTATAGTATCCTTGAGTATAAATACTACTGAAGTTTGGGTGGCACTTACAATATAGGAGAGAAGAGAGACAACTACAGTAGATAACTGAAATAGATAACTGGCAGTAGAAATCTGATTAGGTATTTTGAATAGTTATCTACCTATCCCTGACCCTGAAGAAAACACAGCCACAGAAAACTTCAATCTCAGTTTTCTATTTTAATTTACTTAATACTCTAACCATTAGGTTTCCTAACCTTAGTAGACTCATAAAGAAAAGTGATTTAATGCCCCTTAAGCATAAGGATACTTTGTTAAGGGAACTTGAGTAGAAAACTATTTCCAGTAATTAAACTTCCTAAAAGTTATCTAAACCTTACCTGAATCAGCTATCTACCCACAAGCCACCACAAGGGTCAACACATTACTGCTGCTACACTTCAGGCATATTTGTGTGGTGGAAAATACAGGCTGCTAGAGGGTCAATATAGCTCTGGTACTCTTAAAAAAGATCCAGATAAATTTAGCAGAACCAGACAATTTACCTACTAATTTACCCTATCACCCTCTCCTTGCTATATGGGGTAATTTAACAGGCTAGTTATTTTTGCTCTATTTCTGGTTAGATTTCAAGGCAGTTGTAGAGTATGTTAACTGGATCTGGTATTTTAGTACCAGACCAAAATTAAAATAGAACTAGACTTAGCCCTAATAAATTAACCTTTTTTGGTAGACATAATTACCTTTGTATACTTAATTTCAAATCCTAGCTGATTTATAGACAGAATTAGAGATAATGCATCTGGATGAATAGAGGGACCCACCAATCGACCTTTAGTCTTGCCACTGCTTTTAAGATAGCGCAGTAATTGTCCTAATGTATTGCAATCTATAGTCTTTCTTTTAAGCTCAATCACTTCACCATCAACAACAATATCTGCTCTGCCTGAATCTAATTTAAGTTGTCTGTGACCCCCAAAATAAAATTGATATTCCTTTTCAATATCAGTTTCTTTAAATCTCATACCTGTAGGCTCTAGACAGGTATTTAACAACAGATAGCTACACGCGCCTAAAGAATCAGTTATCCATAATCTTCTAGACTTGAATAAATCATCTCCATGTTTATGGTTAAAAGTATATTTAAAAACTTTCAATCTATTTCCATTTATTATTTCAAAGTTTCCTGGGAGTAAGCACTTCCCGTTTACTATAAAATTCTTAGCAAAGTCCTTTGAATCTTTTCCTTTAGCCTTTGTTAAATGACCCACCACAAACTTCATTTCACCTTCAAATAAAATCCATTGAAGGTTATATCTTTTAATTAGAAAACTTAATTGTTCTAACACTGTCTTTGCTGCATCAGGCTGCTTTTAAAATAAGTTTGATTATACCTAATAATGGTTAGTCTTTAAGTTTCCTCTTCATCTTCACCATTAATTTCATCTTCTTCCTCAATAAAAAGTATGCTTTCCCAAATTACGCCGTCCATTCTTCGCAGAATCTTCCCATCAGCAAAATGAACTTCATCTCCTTCATTCAGTATCTTTGTGTACATTATTATTAATTCGAGGTCTCTCATAATAACTCCTTGTTTATTTGATTGATGTATATATCAAAGTTCAGGCAGCTTAGGTTTTCTAATATAGTGGTTAATGAATTACTACTTTAAAAGTATTCTGGTATTTCAGTCTTCTTAATACAGGCAGCATAATTCCTCAACATTGTTCTAAGGTCATGTCCTGTTTGTTCACTCAATTCTAGGGGAGAAACCTCAGCAGTTAATGCATGGGAGATATAAGTTGATCTTGTGTAGTAGAATTTTCTATAACTGATACCTAATCTTTTTAAAATAGTTTTCCATGCTCTCTGACAGAAATTATGGTCATCAACAGGGTTCCCTTGTCTTGTAGTAAAAACAAAGGATTCTGGATCAGGATTACTGAGACCTTTTTCTATTAATATTCGCTGCATGTTAGGGCTTAATCTAACAGTCCTATCCTTATTATTTTTAGCAGACTTCCTTATTTTTCCTCTTCCTAAACTTTCACCCACCCATACAATTTTATAATCTGGGGATATATGTTTCCATAGAAGTCCATTAACCTCACCAGTTCTCATCCCTGTACCAAAAGCAAAGGTAACATAGTCTGAGTAGTGTTTGTAGTGTGGGTCATTTTTGAATGCTTCTATAATTTGCTTAACCTCTTCTGAGGTAAATGGTCTAGGTTTTTGCTTAGGGGATATTTTGATGGATTGATATATAGGAAGCCAGGGATTAGATTCCACCCAATGTTTAGATTTACTCCACTCCCAACAGGCACTGAGTAAACCTATTCGCTCCTTAAATACTCTGTCACCTGACTTTTGTTTAACCCAGTCAGCAAACTGTTCAGAGCATATAGAACCTAGTAATTCAGCATGTTTATTTGCTAGACATTCTTTATCTAGACCATTATCACAAACAAACTCTTTTAGATAATGTAGGGTCGCTGTGTATTTCTGGGAGGTTAGAGGGTCATTATTTTTGGAGCGGTGAGCAGTGAACAGGTCAAACATATCCGCTATGGATATCTTATTTTGATTAGTATCTGATTTAGTATCAACATCTCCTCTGTAATGAATTAGTTTAGAAGAGTCAAAAGTCTTAAGTAGTAAGTCTCTACTTATCTCTGAGGCTATACCCTCTGCCACTTTGCGGTTAACTGGGGTGTCAGCTAGTTTAAGAGCTAAGGTGTGTTGCTTGCTATTGTAGGTGAATCTTAAACGCAACCTGTCCCTGAAGCACTCTATATGAACAGTCCCTGCTGGAGCCTTGGGCATAGGATAGAATTAGGATACTAATCTGATACTAAAACTAGGTCAGATTTGTGTCAATATGGGGTAGTAACTGGCAATATTCAAATCCAGTTATTTCTGAAACCCTTACTATATATGGATTCTTAATGGACGTAACTGGATTCGAACCAGTGACCTCTACGATGTCAACGTAGCGCTCTAACCAACTGAGCTATACGTCCTTAACCTTTTTGCCTCTCCCAAGTATACCATCTGAGACCGATTTGGGATAATGCGAGAGATTAAACCAATAAATCATAGTGGCTCCATACAGCTTAAGTTTACCTTTGGGGGTAAAAAGCATATTTTCAACCCTATACTCGGTGGGCAATTTGTGATAAAAGGGATATGGCTACGGCGCAGGCGATCGCTACTAAAATCCAATTTACTGAACACCTGAAAAATTTAGTTAAGCTTCAGCAATATCTTTGTTAAGCCATCGCCTAACTGCTCAATAGATTCTTGCTGTTTGGGATCTTTTAAGGTGCCATCAGCATTAAAAGCTTCGTAAGCTTTGGGTAAGGCTATCTGGTCGGGAAGTACTAAAACTTTGATGTTTCCCAAAATAGACCGCAGGTGAACCAATCCCCGCAAACCACCAAGAGCACCAGGGGAAGTACTCATAATAGTAGCAACTTTACCTGCAAAAGCAGCTAACGGTGCTTCGTTTGGTGCTGGACGAGATGCCCAGTCAATGGCATTCTTCAAAACTGCTGTGAGTGAACTGTTATATTCTGGCGAAGCAATCAGCAATCCTTGATGAGAAATTAGCAAATCCTTGAAAGTACGGGCATTGGCTGGTAGTCCTTCTTGAGCTTCCAAATCTTCATCATACAAAGGTAAAGGCAAATCGCGCAGGTCTATATAAGTCACTTCTGCGCCTGCTGCCTTCGCGCCTGCTGCCGCAATTTTTACTAATTTTTTGTTGTAAGAATCTATACGCGTGCTGCCGGCAAAGGCGAGGATTTTAAGTGTAGATGCCATAATTCTAGGTTGAATAGGAAGGATTAACCTGTTCAGGTGCATTATCCTGTTTTCAGGCGATCGCTATTTGCTACCTTTAGAGTTTCTTTACAAACTTTCTGGTTATGGCGAATTGGTCAGACTCTTATCTTGGCAAATTACGACAAGTTGTGGGCGATCGCCTACTTCTATTATTTGGCGTACGTGTGATTATTGAAGATAGCTTAGGGCGCGTTTTGTTGCAAAAGCGGAGTGATTTCGGAATTTGGGGGCTACCTGGCGGTTGTCCTGAAGTCGGTGAATCTGCTGAAGAATGTTCAGCACGAGAGGTTTTTGAAGAAACTGGTTTAACGGTTAAGCGTTTTGCAGGTGTGGGGTTTTCTTCTAACCCAGCCTTTGAAACTGTAACCTATCCCAATGGCGATCGCGTGCAAAACTTCATTTTGATTTTGCGAGCTGTTGAATGGTCAGGCAGTGTCGCTTGCTTAGATGGAGAATCCCTGGCACTGGAATTTTTTGATTTGGCTGATTTACCTACGTTAATGCCAAACGATCGCCCTGTTTTGCAAAAGTTTCAAGAATATAAAAAAAGCGGCGAATTTCTGATGTTCTAAAGCATTTTTTCTAAGAACTGCTTGGCGCGATCGCACTGAGGATTTTGGAAAAATTTGCCAGGAGTAGTATCTTCTGCTAAACTACCCTGGTCAAGGAACATAATCCGATTGGCAACAACTCTTGCAAACCCCATTTCATGGGTAACGATCGCCATTGTCATTCCAGATAATGCTAAAGCTTTCATCACTTCCAGCACATCTTTAACCATTTCTGGATCAAGAGCAGAAGTGGGTTCATCAAACAAAATCATCTCAGGTTGCATTGCTAATGCCCGAGCGATCGCTACTCGTTGTTTCTGTCCCCCCGATAGTTTAGATGGGTACACCTCAGCTTTTGGCTCTAAACCTACCTTAGCAAGCAATTCTAAGCCATGTTCTTGTGCTTTTTGCTTATTTATTCCTTTCACCTTTATAGGCGCGTAGGTGACATTTTGCAGCACATTCATGTGGGGAAACAAATTAAAATGTTGAAATACCATCACCAATTGCTGGCGTACTTTAGCAATGTTTGCCTTGGGCTTGGTAATTTCTTGGTCGTGAAAGTAGATTCTGCCTCTGGTGGGTTGTTCTAGCAAGTTTATGCATCGCAGAAAGGTAGACTTACCTGAACCAGAAGGGCCCAGTATAGCAACCACTTCCCCTTGGTAAAACTCAGTGGAAATATCTTTGAGTACCTCAAGTTTGCCAAAGGATTTACATAAGAATTCCGTGCGAATTAGTACATTACTCACTTTCCCGTAACCTCCTTTCTAAAGCGGATGCACCCAAGGTCATACCCATTACCAAAACATAGTAGATTAACCCTGCAAATAGCAGTGGTTCAAAATAAATATACTTATTTGCACCAACGATTTGGGCGCTGCGTAATATTTCCACCACCCCAATCGTTGACACCAGCGCCGAATCTTTGAGCAATCCGATAGTTTCATTTACCAATGCTGGGAGAATGTTCTTTAATGCTTGGGGCAAAATCACATCCCACATCATCAACCAATAGGGAACACCCATAGACATCGCCGCTTCACTTTGCCCTTTATCCACCGCTTGAATCCCACCCCTGATGGTTTCCGACATATAAGCACCAGAATTTAGGGTAAAAGTTAGCACCCCAGCTTCCAATGCGGAAATGTCATAACCTGTAAGCTGGGGTGTTGCGTAGTAAACTAACGCCAACTGTAATAACAAAGGCGTACCTCGGAAAACAGAAGTGTAGGCGTTAGCAACCCAGGTAAGCGGTTTGATGCTGAGAATTTTTAATAGAGATAGGATTGTTCCCCAGATTAACCCCAAGGTTACAGATAATAGCGTGAACAACAAAGTTAAAGGGATTCCCCGCAGAATAAAGGGAATGTCGGGAAGAATTCTGGTGAAGTCAAGATTCAATCCGCCTTTAGCAGGAGTTGAGGATGCAGGATTAGCGGTAGTGTTCTGTGAAAACCATTTGGCAACAAGCTTATTCAATGTGCCATCGTCTTTCATTTGTTGAAGGACTTTGTTAAACAGTTCTACAAAAGAAGAACCTTTAGGAAAAGCGATCGCCGATCCACTTGCTTCCTCTGAGGGAATAATGTTAAATTCTAAATCTGGGTTAGCTTGGGCAAATCCCTTAGCAACAGTATCCTCAACAATTGCTACATCAATTCGCCCAGATTTGATTTCTTGAACTACTTCCGGCACTTTGTTGAGTTGCTTTAGCTGAATATCTGCAACTTTTTTAGCAATTTTCTGAGCATTTTGTTCTTGTATCGTTCCTAGTTGCACCCCAACTTTTTTTCCTGATAAGTCTTGGGGCTGCTTCAGATTGCTACCTTTAGGAGCGACAATTGTATCTTTGGCTTCGTAATAAATAATTGAAAAATCAACATTTTTTTGACGTTCTGGAGTCGGAGTCATCCCAGCCATTACAAAGTCAGCGCGATTTGCTTGGAGTGCAGGGATTAATCCATTAAAATCGGATTCCATTATTTGAAGTTTAAACCCTAGTTTTTCAGCAAGGGTTTTGGCAATATCTATATCAAAGCCAATGATTTGGCGATCGCCTCCTTTTGTATCATAAAACTCATAAGGAGGATAATCTGGCGAAGTAATCATCGTCAGCGTGTCTTTCCCTAAAGATGAGGCAGCTTTTAGAGAGTTACTATGTCCGATGATGCTGATTTCTACTACTGTTAGAACCAGTATCGTTAATAGCCATACTTTTTTTTTCATGAACTTGATATTTCTTTAGAGACAGCCTCTAAAAAAGAAGGGTCAACATAATTCGTAATTGATAATTCGTAATTCGTAGTTATAACCAGTGGGCGCTTGAACCCACCACGCTCTTGAAGACCACCAAATATTTGATTTAGTGGGGGCTTGCACCCATTTAATTACGAATTACGAATTACGAATTAGTAATTATTTGGTCATATTAGCAGCTAGCCAAATATTTTAGTGGATCTAGAAGTTTTGTGCAGAAGTTTTTGAATCTGCATTTGTTTTTTAAACCACTTTATCTTTTAACAGAAAATCTAGAAGACGGCGAACATAAGCACTCCACGATTCAGCAACAGGTGGAAAAACTGATGCATAAAGCATAATACTGCTGATTGTGTCGAAGAATAAATCAGAGTCGGCATCGGCTTGAAATTCACCTCGCTCTTTCGCACGTTTTAGCACGATCGCAAAAGCTTCCCGTCGAGGCTGTAGATATTTTGTCCAATACATCTGAGCAAACTGAGGATTGGTTAATGCAGTACTAACAATCATGGCAACAGTCTGTTTTCCTAAAGAGTTGAGTGTAAGTTGTGCAGCATTCTCAATCAGAAAATCTATGTCACCCCAGAAACTCCCTGTATCAGATATCGCAACTTCTTGTCTAAGACTTTCAATCGCATCTGCAATCAACTCTTCCTTGGAACTATATCGTCGATAAATCGTAGTTTTGCCTACTCCAGCACGGGCAGCGATCGCATCAACACTCATCTCAGTAAAACCAACCTCTATCAGTAAATCAATTGTCGCTTGCAGAATTGCCTGATGAGACTCAACACTGCGAGGTCTTCCAGGTCGCTTTTTAGCAGGTTCACTCATGTAGCAAGAACTTCATATTAATTTTTATCTCTGACAAGCTACAAATGTGATTGACATTTGTATTTAATATTATCGATACTAATAGTATCGATAATATTATTGGCAAACCTATGTCTTTGCGAACTCGACCCCAATATACCAACAAAAATAGCACTCAAACTTTACGTCAAGGACTAGAGGAATACTACGCGGTCAATTTCGATCTCACTCATCCCAGTACTCAACCAGAGGATTTTGCCAAAATCTTATTTGCTCATGATGCTAGTCACGTCATTTATGGCTGTGATACAGATATGTACGACGAACTTAAGATTTTGCCTCTGACATTTTGGACAAGTGACTTCAAATTTAGAGATTGGTTGCGTGAGCGGCAAAATCCATCTGTAAATGTGATGTACGAAGACTTGATCAAACGTCATGGTGTGATTTGGTTGTATAGTTCCATCTTTTTTGAATTACTGCGATTAATGCCAGAGTTGATTTCAATGTGGTTAAAAACTCGCAATCATCAGATTTTTGTCCCATTTCTTAACTTTGAACCAATGTTAGACCGTTCACTGTTAGAAATTCGTCAAGAGTTTGACCTTTTACCTTTCATCAAATAGACTTTTGTGTTTGGTTGCCTCTAACAACTTAACACTGGCATAAATCGCATCAATATAAGGTGTGGGAATTTGAGTCAGTTTTCCCAATTCTGCCACCGCGCCAACGATCGCGTCTATCTCCGTAGCCCGTCCGGCTTCAATATCTTGTAGCATTGAGGTTTTATGGGCACCAACGTTTTCTGCACCATTAATTCGCGCCTCCAAAGTAATGCCAAACTTTATACCCAAATTTTCGGCGATCGCTTGAGTTTCACTCATCATTTGCCGCGCTAGTTCACGGGTGAGGGGATAGCGGCAAATATCCTCTAGAGTAGCACCAGTTAAAGCACTGATCGGATTAAATGCCACATTTCCCCACAACTTGATCCAAATTTCCGTGCGAATTTGATTGCGGATTGGTGCTTTGAATCCTGCCTGTTTTAAAGTCTGTGCTAATGATTGAATGCGTTCTGTTTTAGTGCCGTCGATTTCACCGAGAGTAAAGCGATCGCCTTCAATATGTTTAATTACACCTGGTTCAATTATCTCAGTTGCCGGGTAAACCACACAACCAATGGCACGTTCAGCACCGATACTAGTTTCAATAATCCCATCTGGATCGACAGATTGAATCCGCGTACCTTCATATTCGCCGCCATGCTGACGAAAGTACCACCAAGGAACGCCATTTTGGGCTGTCACCACCATCGTCTGACGATTGTAGAGTGCAGGAAGAAAAGGTGCGATCGCAGGTACACTGTGAGCCTTCACAGTTAAAATTACTACATCTTGTGGCTTTGCTGACTGAATATCGCTAGTTGCCAAAGTCGGAGTAGCAATTTGGCTGGAACCGTCTGCCATAAGCAACTTCAGCCCCTTTTTTTGAATTGCTTCCAAATGAGAACCACGCGCGATTAGTGTCACCTCTTCACCTGCCAGTGCCAGTTTTGCCCCTAAATATCCACCAATCGCACCAGCGCCAACAATACAGATTTTCATTTTGTCAAAAGAAATATTAAGTCGTGGAAGACGGTATCCAGTCGTTTGTGATCTAGACCGAATACCTTGGACTAGCTTACCTTCAACATCAACCTGTGAATATAACAGTACCCATCGGTGAAAGTATCCTTTTCTTTGTCGGTCATCCGCCTTACCTTTGTCATAGGCGACACTAAAATGGTACAAACAATCGAATTATCATCTCCAAACCGATATTGCCCTCAAACAGCTACGCTTTGCAGCGCTGACAGCAGGTCTTGATGAACATATTTTGAGGCAGCTACGATCAATCCAGGCAGACTATAGTTTTGACAAGTATGCAGTGGCGGTAAAGTCGAACCGTCCAGAGTAGTTACAATCCAGCCAGCCTCTTTCGCAATAAAAGCGAGTGCAGCACTATCAAGAAATTTACCCGCTTTAATGACTGCTCCACTCAAGTCGCCACTGAGAATACCATTGAGATTGGGAATTTGAATATCACTAGAGTAATCAGTTGCTATATCGATTACTTTATATCGATCTTTTAAAAAATGTGCGATCGAATTCATTCCCCATCCCAACAAAATAGAAGAATTGGCGGATGTTATATGTAAAGGGGCACAAGCTGCTAAGTTCATTTCCAGCGTCCCTTTAAAAGCACCTTCACCTCGAAGGGCATAAAAATAAATGTTTTGGGCAGGAGAAATGGCAATTACTGCTTCAAAGTCATCCGAATTTAGAATACTGAGAATAATTTGGTAATTAGAATGTCCATCCATATAAAACTTTGTGCCATCAATCGGGTCGAGTGTGACTAAATAATCACCTTTTGATCCGAGGTCGATACCGCGAAAATACTTGGTATTATTAGAACCTTCATATTCTTCACCATAAAAGCGAATATCTGGGAAAGTTCCTAGTAATACTACTTCTACCAGATTTTGAATAGCCACATCTGCATCAGTAAGGGCGGCAGCAAAAAAGTTTTTTGCTTGTTCTTTGGCAGGAAGTGCAGCAATTTTTGGTTGAAGAAAATGGGCATAGGCTGCTGCCACTTTGAGATGGGGGAGTAAAGTCTCTAAAATTAATCGAGTAGTTGGTTTTGTGGACATTGCAGCAAACTCCTTTTAGAAATAATCTACCGTTGGCAGGGCGATAGAATTCTATATCTAGACAAAATTACGGTATCATTTTGATGCAATGATACCACCGTTGCTATATTACTTTAATCTGTATGTCTCAAAAAGCCTATAGAGAGATTGCAATTTTTATCGTCAAATTAAAGGTTTAAGACCGAACGTCAACATTTAGTACAACATTTCATTAATTCATAGCGAATTAAATTTGGCAATATCCTACAATCCCAATGCGTCGGCTTACATTGTTAACAAAGTGTAGGGGTTTAAATCCCCGGCTTTTATCAAGCCGCAAGTGTTGTGGCTCTTGTCTTTATTCCCGTTACAACACGGAAAAAGCGAATTGCCAATTGCGAATTGCGAATTGTGAATTGCGAATTGGTTTAATGGGTTCCCCTGCATTAAAAACACTACGCTTTTACGCAAAACTGTACTTAGCTAAAGTTACCCTACAAAAAGCAAGCTACAATCGGGTTTTAAATTCCTATCTGAAACTCTCTTTTCTACCAAGACGCTATGCGTAGCTTGCTTCCCTGTAAGGGTACAATTTTGAATTGTTATTGATGGTATTAGGAAACTTTTTCGAGCTTCTTCTGAGTAAATTTGGATAGCTTGTGGCGTTTGAGTAATGAAAGTGGGCCAAGAGTACCAAGAATAAGTAAGCTAAGGATAGAAGCGGGTTCAGGAACAGTGATTATAGTTGCAGAAAAATTAATGGGTAACTCACTATCTTCCAATCCCAAATTTTCAAAACCTGGTATGATTGGCGGTGCAGAAAAAACCTCTAAATAACCTGGTGTCGGCAAAAAACTTGCGAAAAATGGACTAGAATAGTTTCCTTCCGAAGTGGAATACCCAAAACCATCACCTGTTAGCTGCTGACTATTAAGACTAATTAAATTATCAACATTAAAAGGTTCGTTTCCTGGTATTGGAGTCCCGGCGGATTGCAGACCAGTAATTGTTTCACCATTTCGTGTACCAGTAATTTCAGTAATCAAGTAAAAACCCAAATCGTTAGGGGTGTCATTAGTGGTAAAAGTACCGTTCGCCGCTACGCCAGTACCAAAATAATTCCAACTCCAACTTAAAGCAGAAGCAGCTGGCATTGTCCCGAAAACTGATCCAGATATGGTGGCGAGGGCTATGGCAGATAGAGTTAGATTTTTCATGGAAGTTGTTAGTGCGATCGCGGATCATAGTAGAAGGTTCCCGTGTATTATACGGAATTCGTAATTCACATAGATAAAAACTGCTGTAAACTCTACTATGACAACGCACTTAACAATGCCCGCTTAAATTCAGCTGCACTCTTAAAATGGATTTCTGGCTTATCAACCAATGCCAAATCAATCACCTGCGCTAGGGGTTGGATAATTGTTGCATCTCGTTGGCGAATTGGTATGGGATTATTCTGTAAAACTGCCAGAAAAGGATCGCCTGTGAAGTTGCGGGGGAAACAACCTGTTAGCATATTGTAGAGACAAGCCGCAACTGCCCAAATATCTACCTCCGGTTGGGCATATTTAAAGTTAAGCACCTGCTGTCGCGGCATGAAAACGGGAGTACCTGCTTGAGTTCCAGTCAAAGTTTGACCACTTAAACCAGCCAAGTCAAAGGCTTTAGATAAGCCGTAATCACCGATTTTAGCCACCAGTTTTCCGTCAATATTAGTCAAGAAGATGTTACTCGGTTTCAGGTCGCGGTGAACTATACCTTTACCTTTGCCAAACTTCCCATTAGCCAGTTTGACATAGGGAAGTTCAACATTGTGGGCATATTCTAAAGCGTCTAAAATTTGCAGAATAATCGGTACAGCAATATCAACAGACAATCGCCCACCCAGTTGTTGCATGAAATCCCAGACAGTACCGCCCTCACAGTATTCCATTGTAAAAAAGAAGATGATTTCCGAAAAGCCACAATCCATCAGTTGCACTACATGAGGATGTTGCAAAGCCTTGGTGTTTTCCGTCTCCCGGAGAAACATCTGCACAGCGAAGTTATTCGCCGCCACTGCTGGTAACATGACCTTTAAGGCTATGAACTTGCCAGAGTGATTATCCCGTGCTAGGTAAACTTCGCCGAATTCACTAGTGCTGAGAAGTTTGACAAGATTATAACCCCTAATTGCTTTGAGGTTGCGATCGCCACTCTCAGCCAAATTCAGAAAGTATTTGATGATATCTAAGAAATGAGGCTGTTGTACTGGGTTATTTTTGACAGTAACATCGTCAGGGATGAGGGTTGGTGGACTTACTTCTTTTTGGTATACTTCTGTACTAACTTGAAAGACAGTGTGACCTAAGTTGATTTCGTCGCCTGTTTGTAAGTCATACTCTGGAAAGTTGAATTTTACAGCTTCTTCAGCCGTTTGATTTGGTTGGCGTTGTCCGATGTTTTTACCGTTAATGTAAGTGCCATTTTTACTACCAAAGTCCCGCACCCGAATATTAGGAGGATTAATATCCAGTAGACAGTGATAGCGAGAGATGCCCCGATGATTCTGATCATCTGGTAACTGGGGATTGCAATCTGGACTTCTACCGATGATGCAGCTAGTGCGGCAGTCAAAAATATATTTCTGTCCTAATAATTGTCCTTGGATAACGGTGAGGATGATTTTAGCTGACATCTGAACAATAAAAAATTAATGTCCACGATCATAGCTTACCTGTATCAGATGTCACATTGGTGAACCACTGATGTCCCGCAAAGTCTCTGAGATTAAATCCGGTTAAATACTGATTACAAATCTTGATGGGAAAGAAAACAGCCACAACCCCACATAAAACCATGATGAGGGAGGGGGAGGTGTCCGTATGGTGCATTTAAATTCCAAGTACACAGGTGTCTGGAGTATAAGATCCATTCTCCATCTTTTTTCCAACCGACGCGATCGGCAAAAGCTTCCCAAGTTTTTTTATCGTAATTTCTAGTTCCACCCAGACTTTGATGAATGCGCTTTTGCACCGAAAAACCAAAGCGTCCGTCGCTGTATTTTACCCACAACTTGTCAATGGTACGGATGTCCTCACAGGGAAAGTCGTCAATGTCTTGAGGGCGAAACCAGCCTTCCTTTTCTCTTTTAGGGACTGCTAACATAACTCGCGTCGCCTCTTCATTTGCTTCTTTCCACTCTCCATCTGCTAGTAAATCTCGCAATCGGGTGTAATCTATGCCTACAGCAGAGATTAACTTCATCTCAGGCGATTTTTCTTCAGACTCCGGCACTGATTTTAGACCTTTTTGGGATGGCAATCCTATATGTTTAACAATCCAATCCTTTACCCTGTCGCTAATTTGAGGATTAAATTGCCTTGGCAACACTACAGTTATGCTTTCCTCTGATTTTTCTTTATCTATCCCCAGCAATGCTTTAGACTCTGACGCCAATTGCTGCAACTCTGGAGATGCCAACGCCAAACTTTTGATATCTGAAATTAACTGTTCCCTCTCCTGTTGACGTGGTTTGGTGCTAGCAATACCCAGCAATTCTCGAAACTCTAATACAGACTGTAGACGCTCTTGAGGTTGCAACGCCATTCCCTTGATAATCGCATCATTTACTTTGTCGCTAATTTGGGGATTAAATTGCTTTGGTGGTGGTAAGGGTATACCCTTATCCCTAAAATTAGCAGGAAAAGGTACCTCGTTTGTGAGCAAACTATACAGCGTCGCAGCTAAGGCATAAACATCAGTATAATGACCAAAATTGCCCTGTCTTTCATACTGTTCAATGGGTGCATAACCATTGGTTCTTTCGTTAGTCATGCTTCCCACTTGTCCAATGGTATATTCTCTTGCTAACCCAAAATCAATTAAAACTGCTTCTGATTTACCAGAACGCAAAATAATATTGTTGGGTTTGACATCTCGATGTAAAAACCCCTGTTTATGGATATATTCTAAAGCCTGACTTACTTGGTCAATGGAACGTAAGGCTTCATCTTCTGACAATTGCCCATGTTGTTCAAGATAAACACCTAAATCTTCTCCATCAATATATTCCATTACCATGCCCCAGAGGGTATCTTCTTGGATAACTTCATAGACTTGGACAATATGGGCATGGCTGCATCTGGCTAACCGCAAGGCTTCATTGACAAATTTTACCTGTCGCTGCTGGAAGTCTTCTTTACTTTGTTGAATATGGTTGAGGGTTTTGATAACAACTAATTTACCTGTAGCCTGTTCTATGGCACTATAGGTGACACCAAAGCCACCGCCACCAAGGACTTTTTGTATAATGAATCTTCCGTTGTCCAGATGTTGATTGGGCGTCCAAAGTTTCATTGATTTATAGCTTGATTTATAACTTGTAAATATATTCGCGTGAACTCACTCCTAATCCTTCGCTGCAAGTAAGGGGAGGAAAATTTTTCCCTCTTTCTCCTGGCAGAGTTAAAAGGTGAGGTTCTACTTGAAGTCTTCTATTGCTGTTTTAACAGCATGTACTTATTTTTTCCAATACTCAGAATGGTTATACTGCCTCTATGCCTACAGAAAACTTTATGGATATTTTATTTTATAACTGGCAATATACACTCCAACCCTTTGGCGTTGACCAGGTAGCGGCTGAGAAAGCCTTTAATCTCTTGGTTGAAGCTTACTCTACCCCTGGTCGTTATTACCATACACTGAAACATATCGATCGCGTCCTCAGCACAATTCAGATTTTGCAAGGCTACACGAATAACCTAGCTGCTGTTCAACTAGCTGCCTGGTTTCACGATGTAGTGTATGACACTGAAGCTAAAGATAACGAAGAACGAAGTGCAGACTATGCTTTTGAGTTGCTGAGTAAGTTGGGTATTCTAGAAAGTACTATAATTACTGTCACTCGTCTGATTCTGAACACTAAAGACCATCAAGCTGCGGTAAATGACTATGATAGCCAAGTCCTAATTGATGCAGATTTAGCGATTTTGGCTATCAACCCAGTTGATTATCAAGAATACGCCCATGCCATTCGTCAGGAATATGCCTGGGTGGCAGAGGCAGAGTATATCACAGGTCGTCGGCAAGTTTTAGAACGATTTGTACAGCGATCGCGTATCTATTTTACGCCTTTAATGTTAGAGTTCGCCGAACCATCTGCCCGCAATAATATCCAGAGAGAAATTCAGTCTTTAGGTTAAACTGACCAAATAAGAGAAAAGTAAAAAGTTAAAAGGTGAGCCACTGCGGTGGACGGGTTCCCTGGCATAAAGCAAGTGGCGTTAGCGAGCTTGCGTTCGCGTAGCGTCTCGTAGAGAGCGTCACCCGAAGGGCAAAAGAAAGAAGATAGGACTAACCTTTAATGAAATAAATGATATTTTAACGTGAGTCTCTGTTGGAGACTCACGTTATAGTTAGCTTTCGTTAGGCAATGACAGTAATATTTGCACTACTAAGCACTGCCTGATTGGAGAAGAGGGCAATTTGAACTTGTGCAGCCTTACCAACCCCATCAGCGTCAAAGAAAAGATTACCGGTAGTTTGATCGTAGATAAAGCGATCGCTTGCTATTGTAGCACTAGTCCCAAGTCGGAACAAGCTGGTATTGAGGGTAGTATTCGGAGATTGGCTCAGTGCGAATTCTGCCTTGGAAACGAAGATAGTATCATCTCCAACAGTAAAATCAGCAATGGTATCATAGCCTCCAGTGCGGCTACCAGCCAGATCAAAACTATCTCGCCCAGTTCCACCAGTCAATACATCTCGACCAACTGCACCAGTGAGTACATCGTCACCTGCACCACCGAACAAGGTGTCATTGCCTGAGTTCCCAAAGAGGCTATCGTTGCCATCTCCTCCTGTTAACGTGTTAGCAGCATTATTTCCTGTGAGGATATTATCGAGGCTGTTACCAGTACCATTAATTGTCCCAGTTCCAGTCAAAGTCAAGTTCTCCAAGTTATTTCCCAACACCCAGTTCACCGAAGACTTGACTAAATCTGTACCTGCATTTAAGCCTTCAGTAATCAAATCGTTGAGGTTGTCTACAGTGTAAATGTCATTGCCGACTCCACCATCAAGACTGTCAGTCCCTGCACCTCCATCCAAGGTGTCATCGCCTGCACCGCCGAACAAGATGTCATTGCCTGAGCTACCAAAGAGGCTATCGTTGCCATCAACTCCATTCAAGATGTTAGCACCAGTATTTCCCGTCAGAATGTTGTTAAGACTGTTACCAGTACCATTGATTGCTGTGCTTCCAGTCAGAGTCAAGTTCTCCAGATTATCTGCCAACACCCAAGTTACCGAAGACTTAACTAAATCAGTGCCTGCATTTAAGCCTTCAGTAATCGCATCGCTGAGGTTATCTACAGTGTAAATATCATTGCCGACTCCACCATCAAGAGCATCAGCTCCTAAACCTCCATCTAAGATGTCATCACCTGCACCGCCCAACAAGGTGTCATTGCCTGCACCACCAATTAGGCTATCATTGCTATCTTCTCCGCTTAAGATGTTAGCGCCAGTATTTCCCGTGAGGATGTTCTTAAGGCTATTACCAGTACCATTGATTGCCCCACTTCCAGTCAGGGTTAAGTTCTCCAGGTTATTTCCCAACACCCAAGTTACCGAAGAATTAACTAAATCTGTACCTGCATTTAGACCTTCAGTAATAACATCGTTCAGGTTATCTACGATGTAAGTGTCATTACCGATTCCACCATCGAGACTATCAGCTCCCAAACCTCCACCTAAGGTGTCATTGCCTGCACCACCTAACAAGGTATCATTGCCGTCATCACCAAAGAGGTTATCATTACCACTTTCTCCACTCAAAATGTTAGCGGCAGTGTTTCCTATGAGGATGTTATTAAGACTGTTACCAGTACCATTGATTGCTGTGCTTCCAGTCATAGTCAAGTTCTCTAGGTTATTTCCCAACACCCAACTCACCGAAGACTTAACTAAATCTGTGCCTGCATTTAAGCCTTCAGTAATCGAATCGCTCAGGTTGTCTACGATGTAAGTATCATTGCCTTTACCACCGATGAGACTGTCAACTCCTGCACCACCATCTAAGGAATCATTTCCATCACCGCCATCAAGAGTGTCGTTATCACCTAGTCCTTTGAGGGTGTCATTGCCCTGCAATCCAGAGATGATATCCATGTTCACGGTACCAGTTAGGTTGTCTATACCTTGAGTACCATTAATCACATTAGTAGGTTGATTAATGGTCAAGTTGACAGTAGCAGTACTGCTACCTCCATGCCCATCATTTATGGTGTAAGTGAAGCTGTCAGAGCCATAATAGTTGGAGATAGGGGTATACGTGTAAGTACTGTTGCCGTTGTTAAATAAAGTTCCTTGACTAGGTTGAGTGAAGCTAGTAATGCTCAATACGTCACTGACATCCACATCTGTATCATTGCTCAACAGAGTAGTAGCACTAATGACAATAGGTGTATTTTTGTCTGTGGTGATGCTGTCGTTAACAGCAACGGGTGCATCATTCACCGCCGTAATATTAATATTGCGGGTAACGGCAGTACTATTAGCAGTCCCATCATTGACCACAAAGCTGACGGTACGAGATGTAGTACTGGGGTTGTCGCTGCTATTGGTATAAGTAATAGAACGCAGTGCGGTTTGATAGTTAGCAAGGGTGGCACTGCCGATTAAGGTTAAAATGCCTGTGCTGCTGTTGTAACTGCCGATAATCCCATTTTGGTTGGTGAAGGCGAGGGTATCTTGAGTAGAGGCGAAACCACTGCTAATGCTGATAGTGGCACTAACTAGGTTAGCGGAGTCTACGTCGCTGACGGTGATGCCTGAATCGATAGCTGTAGTGGCGTTCTCGGTGTATGCCAAGGCAGAGTTACTGGCAGTAGCAACGGCTGCATCATTCACTGCCGTAATATTAATATTGCGGGTAACGACGGTACTATTAGCAGTGCCATCATCGACTACAAAGCTGACGGTACGAGATGTAGTACTGGGGTTGTCGCTGCTGTTGGTATAAGTAACAGAACGTAGTGCAGTTTGATAATTAGCAACGGTGGAACTACCGATTAAGGTTAAAACGCCTGTGCTGCTGTTGTAGCTGCCCGTAATCCCATTTTGGTTGGTGAAGGCGAGGGTGTCTTGAGCAGAGACGAAACCACTGGTAATGCTGACAGTGGCACTAACTAGGTTAGCGGAGTCTACATCGCTGACGGTGATACCTGAGTCTATGGCTGTAGTGGCGTTCTCGGTGTATACCAGGGCAGAGTTGGTGGCAGTAGCAACGGGCGCATCATTCACCGCCGTAATATTAATACTGCGAGTAACGGCAGTACTATCAGCAATGCCATCATTAGCAACAAAGCTGATGATACGAGGTGTGAGATTGGGGTTATCACTGCTGTTGGTATAAGTAACGGAACGCAGTGCGGTTTGATAATTAGCAACAGTGGCACTGCCGGTTAAGGTTAAAACGCCTGTGCTGCTGTTGTAGCTGCCCGTAATCCCATTTTGGTTGGTGAAGGCGAGGGTGTCTTGAGCAGAAATAAAGCCACTGGTAATGCTGACGGTGGCACTAACTAGGTTAGCGGAGTCTACATCGCTGACGGTGATGCCTGAGTCGATGGTTGTAGTGGCGTTCTCAGTGTATGCCAAAGCAGAGGCAGAACCAGAGGTGATTGTCGGGCGAACTCCAGTGTTGTTGTATAGTTGGGCATATATCCCATCGTTAGACCCATCTTGCTCAAAGCTTTGCCAGGAAATGACAAAGTTCCCATCTGTTGCGATCGCAACAGATGGGTTATTTTGATTATCGGTGGTGGTGTTATTGACTTTAAATTCGTTCCCTTGAGCGACCCCAGAACTGTTGTAGCGTCGGGCATATATCCCATTGTTATCCCCGTCCTGACCTAAGCTAGTCCAAGAAATAACAAAATCCCCATTTGCATCCATCGCTACTGTGGGGTTCTTTTGATCGGATATCGTAGTACTATTGACTTTAAATTCGTTCCCTTGAGCTACCCCAGAACTGTTGTAGCATCGAGCATATATTCCATAACCAGACCCATCCTGACCATAGCTTTGCCAGGAAATGACAAAGTCCCCACTTGCATCCATCGCTACTGTGGGGCTAAGCTGATAACCGGTGGTGGTGGTGGTGTTATTGACTTGGAATTCGCCCCCAACAGCTATCCCAGAACTGTTGTAGCGTTGGGCATATATCCCATAGTAATCCCCGTCCTGACCATAGCTTTGCCAGGAAATGACAAAGTCTCCATCTGCATCTATCGCTATTGTGGAGTTATTTTGATTGCTGCTGGTGGTGCTATTTACTCTGAATTCGCTCCCAACAGCTACCCCAGCATTGTTGTAGCGTTGGGCATATATCCCATTACCAGAACCATCTTGACCAGTCCAAGAGATGACAAAATCCCCATCTGTATCTATCGCTATTGTGGAGTTAAATTGATTACCGCTGGTGGTACTATTGACTCTGAATTCAGTCCCAACAGCTATCCCAGCATTGTTGTAGCGTTGGGCATATATCCCGTTACCAGAAGCATCTTGACCAGTCCAGGAGATGACAAAGTCCCCATCTGCATCCATCGCTATTGTGGGGTTAAATTGATTACCGCTGGTGGTGCTATTGACTCTGAATTCGTCCCCAAGAGCCACCCCAGCACTGTTGTAGCGTTGGGCATATATCCCATTGCTAGACAACTCGTCTTGATCAAAGCTTTGCCAGGAAATAACAAAGTTCCCATTTGTATCTATCGCTACTGTGGAGTTAGATTGACTATTGTTGATGGAACTATTGACTTGAAACTCAGTCATAAAAAAACCTTTCTTAAAAACTAATAATTTGATTTCAACAATTACGCACTGATTAAGCAGACTCTCTACTCATTAGGAATCACCGCACTTGGTCGCAGCCAGTAGTTCAACTCTGGTGCAGTAAATGCTTGGCGGATTTCTTTTCGTTGGTAATTTCAAACCATCGGACGCTGTACACCAGGGAGAAACGGTTTCGCCCATGAGCGACTGGCGTGAGCTAGGGCGGATCTAGATTTCATGCTTTAGTGTGTAAATACTAAATGTTCTACTGGTAAGTCTTATTTGGGATATTATTGTTATAATAATGACTTTTTTATTAAATAAAAGTAGTATATATACTGAAGATAAATTTGGTGAAAACTTGATAATTGGCAACCCGCGTCAGCAGATTGTCGTATAGCCGTAAGTCCCGTCCTTGGGCTTAAGAAAGTGCGTAAGCGTAGCCCGTTGTAGGCCCTGGTGTTAATGTTGTTGTGCTGTTATCTTTTTACTTTTTAAAAGAACTGTTATGTGTGTCAACTTTAGCCAAAACCATAGACCTCTTGCAAAAGTCCCCTAAACCCCACCCCCAGCCCCTAAGAGCCTGCGGGGAGCTCGGGGCCCCCTCTGGGGATTAGGGGCAGGGAGACTTTGACGTAAGTTAAAGGCGGGGTGGGGTTCTTATTTTGGATTTATGCAAGAAGTCTCATGATGATATCTCGTTTTCAGTCAGAAACTGAAAACGAGGCAAAAACTAGGCAAAATTCAATCCTTATTATCTGGTTAGTTTTGAATTTTGAATTGTTTAGCGTCTACCAGCACCACGATGAGGTATTTCAGACACTTCAGTATCTTCTAGCTTTCTTTTTGGTGCAAAAACTTCTTGATGTTGTTGCTGTTGAATTTTTTGCTGTGCAAACTTTACACGAGTGCGAACTCCGAGGTCGGCATCTGTATCGAGCATTTGCTGAAGTTGATTTGTAATCCGCAACGCTTGATCGGGTAAAGTGACTGCTATGGCAATGGCTAATGTTTCTAAACTCGTCACTGCTGCATAGCGCACTACCCACTCTGGATCTTGAGAAATTAGTAATAGCGCTTCCAATACTTGAATCTGAACAGATTCCACTTTCTCAGCAGGTAGTTGATGCCAGCGTAAAGTGCCTAATCCTCTGGCAGCTGCCCGTCGCACACTTAAGGAAAAATCGTTTTTAGCTGCCTCCAACAAGGTATCCAGCGCCCGAACATCGCCAATTCCCGCTAAGGCTCGAATCGCCCAGGCTCTAGCACTGTAGTTGTAGTCATCAATTAGTTCCAATAGTGATGGTACTGCGACTTCTCCGATCGCAATTAGTCCATCTACTGCCGCCACTGCTGCCCCTGGATTATTGTAGCCCAAAGCTGCAATCAGAGTGGGAACAGATTCCTCAATACCAGCTGCCGCTAACTCCTGAACTGCGTCTAATAAGCGATCCGAGGAGTCTGCTTCTTCCACAGCACGGATTAATATTTGGGCAAGGTCACTGTTGTTCATAATAATTTTTCATGAGTCATTAAGGATCTGCCAATTGTAGCTTAAGTCCTCCGTAGTTGACATCATACATAAACCCCCTAGCCCTGATTTTGCAGTTGGGTTGGGGGTTTATGTGTGGTAAACATTTGCTTTAAACGTATTAATAACAACTAATTCCTGGGAAGTTATGACTACAACAGCGAGTCCATCAAATTTATCACTTTAATCGCACCTGCTGATAAAGTGTTTGTTGCTGTGTGCTTAACTTGATATTCTAGTAATCCTTTAAGAGAAATTAGCTTTAGACTATTTTCAGCAAGAGTTTCGGCGATCGCATCTGCTGCGGGTAGATAGCCAATCGCTCCCAAGTCTGCTAACACTGCTCGACGCAATTGCAATTTATCTCCTGCCAGAGCTTTTACTAACCGTTCTCCATAAACTGGTTCTTGGGTTAATTGATACATGGCTCGTGCGGCAGCATATTGCACCAATTCGATTGGATGCTCTAAAAATGGTTTTACCAAAGGGATGCACTCAGTCGCTCTCAAGGCTCCTAAGGCTTCCAAAATGGCCTCGTAGGGTTGAGATAAATCAGGCTGTTTTGATATCAGCTGTTCTCCCTGCAAACCTACTTTTAATAGCTCGCTCAAGGCGGGAATACAAATCGGATCGCCCAGTATTTCTAAGGATTGTGCCGCTGCTTCCCGGACATAAAAATCTGAGCAGTCTAAACACGCAATTAAAGGTGAGACTGCCTGGCGATCGCCTAGTTTCCCTAAAGATCTAGCTGCGTTCCGTCGCAGAGGATATCCGCCTTCTGGTGTTCTGTCAGCTTCATCTTCTAACGCTTTAATTAATCCTGTAACCGCAGCTGCTTCACATATCCGAAACCTACCCAACCACCAGGCAGCATAAAATCGCAGACCTAAATCTGCACTCTCAAGATTAGCGATCGCTTGCTCTACTGTTAAAGATTTACCGTCGCCAAAGTCATCTGTCGGGGATAAATCTTCAAATTTGTGCGGACTTGAATTCATTTAGAAGAAGGAGGATCGCTTTGTTCGCTATTTGTTTTAGCTTCAGCGTTCAATGGCTGAATGCTGACTATTTTGCCACCCAAGCGAGTAATTCGCTGCATTTCTTGATTCATCCGGTTCTCAGCTACTGTGAAAAACACAGTGGCACTAGAACGAATGGGATAGTTGGTTTTTTCAGTTTCTTCGCTTTGGCGTAAACCCACTACTTCATATCGAAAGTAGCGACTACTCTTTGTTGTACTACTAAGTGCTCCAACCATAAAATTAATTTCCTATTCTAAATCGTCATTAGCCTTTTGCCCTTAATAATGACTAATGACTAATGACTATTGACAAATGACACTAAAGGGGTTTTACACTAGCTATTTTACCACCTTGTTTTAACACTCTCTGGAAGTAACTAGATAGTTCTTCATAAGGTATAACCACCGCTTGATTGACGCGGCGTGTGCTAGGATATCCAGCTCCAAAAACACCTGCTACTTCAATGCGGTAAAGTCTGCCTTCTTTACCAAAAGTTCCTGCACCACCAAAAGTGCTGTTGGGGGTAACGCCTTTTTCAGAAGCAACGTATGAAAAACCGGAGCCGCTACCAGAAGGAGGAACAACGACGGATGCGCTATTGCGACCTAGTTCGCTAGCAAGACGGGAGGATTTGCCTTTGAGTTGGGAGGTATCGCTACTGGCATAGCCACGATAAAGTTGGAATATCCGGCTAAATCCGACAGTTTTCTGTCCTGTTTGGGTCTTAAAGCCACGATAGTAAGGCACTATATTTTCACCAAAGCTAGATTGATACTCTGGCGAATCAATATAGGAATCAATGTCGGCTTCATATCCCTTGGTTTGATACAAGTCTAAGTGATAGACGACATCAGACTCATCATAAGGGGCACGACCCAACAAATGTTTGTAGTTCAGTTCGATGACACGAGTTTGGAAGTTGTCATAGAAAAATTTGGATTTGTACAGTTCTGATTTAGCTACTTGACGCACAAACTCTTGCACTGTATTTTTTCCATCGCGCAGGATAGATTCAGCGCTTGTCAGGCGGTCAGATGCCAATATGTAGTTGTTGCCCAAGACTTGACGATAGACGGCAGCAATTACTCTCTCAATGTCTTCTTTGGTTGCATTCGGACGCAATTCCACAGGAGACTGATCGGTAAAAGGTTCTGTTCCCAGACGGGAAGCTGCTGTTGTAATAGCCATTGATAATTTTCCTTTTGTAATTAATAATTGGGGACTGGGGATTAGGGATCGGGGATTGGGTACTGGGTATTGGGTATTGGTTATCCCCTTTCTCCTCTTAGTCCCCAACTCCTAGTCCCTAGTCCCTAGTCCCCAGTAAAGAGTCCCTATTTATACGGCTGTAATGCTAATAACCTTACTGCCCTTGCGATTCAACTGCTGTAATTTACTAGAAAGTTGCTCGTAGGGTACGAGCAATTCCGCAGTACCACGCCGTACTACAGCTGAGTTTGGGGAAGCTGCTTGTAGCACTCTGATCCGGTATGTTTCGCCGCGACCACCTGTAGAGAGACCTGTTAAGGCTCCGGCAGAGACTGGGTAAATGGGTGAAGCTAGATTCTTAGCCACTTCCCAAGTTAGCCGTCCTTGTTTTTGTCCTTGAGCGCGATCGCTATTGGCATAACCCCGATACAGTTGGAACAGTCGGCTATAGCCAACGTTTTTCTTTCCTACTTGACTTTTAAAGCCTCGATAGTAGGGGACAATATTTTCGCCAAAACTCTCTTGATATTCTAATGAGTCAATGTAGGAATTAATCTCAGCTTCGTAACCTTGTGAGTTGTAAAGCTCAACATGGTATGAAATCTCTGACTCATCTTCCGGGGCACGCCCCAAGAAATGCTTATAATTCAACTCGATAAACCGAGTTTGCGAGTTGGAGTAGAAAAACTTATCCCGATAGAGTTCTGATTGAGCAATAGCTAGCACAAATCCCCGAACGGTGATTGTACCTTGCTGCAACAGTGATTCTGCACTCTCTAGACGATCTCTTTCTAGTAGATATGCATTACCCAAAACCTGACGGTAAGCCGCCCGGATAACTACTGCTACATCCGCTTCTGTTCTATCAGGGCGTAGTTCTACTGGTGCTGTATTTTCAAACGCTGCAATCCCTAACCTTGCTGCTTGTCCCAAAGCTGCCATCTTTAAACCTCCTCAGTTTTAACTGCAAAACTGAAAACTTTTTAGAAAATTTTTTCTAGTCTTTTAACAGTCTTTTTGAAATTGACACTCACCTTACTTAAAATAAGGTGATTTTTAAGACATCGCTGCCTTAATATCCTGTTTCCACATGTTCCCAGGCTCACCCTACGGGTTTGGCAGTCCCTCATGGGGGAAAAAGAAACTTCCAGATATTTTCTGCCAGACACTGCACGTAGCAAGATCCCCGTAGTGGACGCGGACTCGCTAACGTTGCACTAGCGTCAAGGAAGAAGATTGCGCTCGCTGCCTCACCACATTTGCCACAAGGGCGTAGTGATATCTCCTCACGTTATTTCGGGCGTATACTTTCCCCCAGTCTGAGGGTAGGTTTTTAAATCTTGTACTGACAAAAATATTGTGCCAATTGACGGTAGCTTAAAAGAGGCACTGGGTTGTGAATTTTCCCAAAGTTGTAGCAAGTACCGTGCTACGTCGGTAGCTTTCATCCCTGTTCTAAAGCAAAAAATACAGAACTACGTTCCTCTTTCTCCAGGGTTTTTAGCTAGCTTTTCTTAAAAAACTGCCCGGAGAGGTAAACAACTCATAAAACTTACTTGTCATAAGAGCTGATTTCCTCTCCGGGCTAAAGAAACACTCTAGCTTAGAGTATTGATTACATAGTCGATGTAGGAATTTGCTTCAACACCTGGATCGCCGCTTAAACCGTGGTTAGCTTTGATGTACTTGAGAGCTTCAATGTACCAGCTAGGAGACAGTTCAAAAGTCCGGTTGATTTCAGCCAAGCCAGAAATCAAGAAATCATCCAAGGGGCCTGTACCACCAACAACTAAAGCGTATGTGATAATCCGCAAGTAGTAGCCTACATCACGTACACACTTGCTTTTGCCGCGTGAATCAGCCGCGAAGTTAGGGCCTTGCTGTTGAGTGGTGTAAGGGTACTTGTTATACACCGCTTGAGCTGCACCTTCGGTCAAGCGTTGAGCATTAGCGCTCAATGCTTTTGCTGCTTGTAAGCTAGCTGGTGCTTGGCGGAAGCGACCAAAAGCAACTTGAATTTCGGTGCTGCTGAGGTAGCGTCCTTGAGAATCAGCCGATGCAATTGCTTCAGTTAGAGGTGTTTTTGACATTTTGCTATCTCCCTTTCACAAACTTTATGGTTGAAATTTTGTTTTGTCCTATGGACAATTATTTAGTCAACATCAGCAATGCTTGGCTTAAGCCACAGCAGCAGCAGCACGATCGAAATAGCTAGCTATTTCAGATGACAGAGCGCTGCAATCTCCTCTGGTGATGTTGTTGGTATCGTTGACAATGGCCAAAGAAGCTTGTTTCAGCTTTTGAATACCAACAGCAACTGATGCTCCTGGAGTTCCCAATGCTAAGTAGGTTTCCCGCAATCCATTGAGGGCACGATCATCTAGGACGCTGGAATCGCCAGCAAAGATAGCGTAGGTGATGTAGCGAAGAATGATGTCCAAGTCTCTGATACAAGCAGCTGCACGACGGCTGGTGTAAGCATTACCACCCGGAGTGATCAATTGGGGTTGTTCTGCCCACAAATCACGAGCAGCAGCAGCAACAAGAGCAGATGCATTGCTGGTAATACGGTTAACGGCATCTGTACGCTTGTTACCATCTTTGACTAGTTCGCTCAATGCATCTAATTGTGCATCAGAGAGATATTCGCCGCGTGTATCAGCTTGGGAAACTACTTTTGCAAATGCATCTAAAACCATTGCGTTAAATCTCCTAATTTGCTTGGTTAAGAATAAATTGGACTCAAAACTGAATGGTTCAGTTGATTTTTGATGTCAGCACTGCCTGACGAGTTACGAAAGGTTTAAAACAGACATCCAAGAAATAAGTTTACGATCTCCAGGCTTTCAGATTAAAACTTTTGTTAAAAAACTTCAAACTTCTGTCAATGACTGGAAAACCTGATTAAGATGTTGTTTTTTACTTCCAAGTTCTCTTTATACAATGCTGCCGTATCATTATTTATTACAAATTATTGTTATCTTTGTGAAATTTGTTTACATAACTTCATATTTAGACCTCTGTACGGCGGAAATAACTATCCAGTTGAAAACCAGTTGAAAAAGGCTAAAAAGCTGATCAAACAAGCAGGTATCTGTAGTTTTTAAGACTAAATATAAGTAATAATATTGAGACAATAGAGTACTCAACCAGCTAACCGAACCGTACTCACTTATCTCCACCCCAAAAGATAGGATAATTTAGTTCTGGGAAATTCCTTAAAGAATGCGTAGGCGTAGCCCGCCGCAGGCATCGCACCCGGAATTTGGTAGCATTGGCTACTTTCTAGCTCCTGCAAAGGGCAGGCGCTATATTTTGCGACTGCATTCCAGCCTTAACTTGTCAGTTAAGGAAGCTCTCTATTGTTAAATTGCAAGATTTACAAACCAAAGAAAAAGGACTTGATTTTGGATAAATTTCCATGATAGTGTGCATTCAACCATAAAATACGGTTTACTTATGTATTTACAGTATTTTTGAATTGCATAGTGTGTTTGTGACTTTGCAAACTTATAGTTAATGGAAACAAAAATCACCTCTTATGGTAAAAGACTGGTTTGAATGGCACGACCTCTACAAGAACGAACCGAAATTGCAACAACGCTTGCAAATTGTGCAGGAATACATTTCTTATAGCTTGAATTTGTCCCAACCAGGGTTAATCCGTGTGGTTAGTGTTTGTGCGGGGGATGGACGAGATTTGCTAGGAACGCTATCAAATCATCCACGGGCAAAAGATGTTCATGCTCGACTTGTAGAGCTAAATCCACAACTAGTTGAACGTGGACAAGAAACAATAGAATCGTTGGGTCTGACACAACAAATTGAGTTTATCAATGGTGATGCAACTATTTCCTCGAACTATGTAGGAGCAGTACCAGCAAACATTGTGATTGTATGTGGTGTATTCGGCAATCTTGCAGATGAAACAGAACTCAATCGCTTACTGGCAAACCTGAGTTTTCTCAGCAAACAAGGTGCTTTTGTGATTTGGACTCGTGGACACTCTAAGGGTATTGCCCACTCTGAGACTGTTCGTAAACTTTTCTGTGAATCTGGATTTGAAGAAGTGAACTTCAAACTCACTGCAACAGGAGACATGGGAGTAGGTATTCATCGTTACCTTGGTGAAAGTTTGACCCCAGCAAAAGAGCAACAGTTGTTCGCTTTTACTGGTGTTCCAAGTAAAGCCAGTTAAACCAATTCGCAATTCGCAATGACGCTCGCGGACTCGCTAACGCAATTCGCAATTACGTTTTGTGACGGGGATTTAAACCCCGACACAAAACGTTCTGCCTGTAGAGGCAGGGGACTTAAACCCCTAAACTTTGTTAACAATTCAAAATTCACGCATTCAAACATTTTAGGTATTTTCAGATGGGGATTTAAACCCCAACTGAAAATATGTTACGTGTTTTGGTTGGGGTCTTAAACCCTTTAATATGTAGTATTTACTACTTACTAATTCCTACCAAAGACACTGCCAAGGGCACGCGCCATATTTTGCGGCTGCATTGCATCCATTGCGGCAGTGGGTTCATAGCCACAATGAACCATACAATCGGCACACTTAGGATTACCACTCTTCTGGCCGTATTGACTCCAGTCAGTTTGTGCGAGTAATTCCTTAAAGGTAGAGTAATAACCTTCGTTCAGCAGATAGCAAGGTTTTTGCCAACCGAGAACGCTATAACTAGGGCTACCCCAAGGTGTGCATTCGTAGTCCTTCTCACCAGTGAGAAAATCTAGAAACAACGGATTGTGATTGAAGTTCCAGTTTTTTGCACCACTTTTGTATGGAGCCAGAATTTCTCGGAAGAGGGCGCGGGTTTGTTCGCGGTGGAGAAAATGATCTTGATCTGGGGCCCACTCGTAACTGTAGCCGGGAGAAATCATCATCCCGTCAGTATTTAGTGTTTCCAGAAAGTTAAAGAACTCTTGCATATCTTTAGGTTCAGTACCTTCAAAGATAGTGGTATTAGTGGTGACACGAAAGCCTTTAGCTTTAGCGGCGCGAATGGCTTTGACAGCAATATCAAAAACACCTTGGCGATCAACGCAGCGATCGTGTAACTCTCGCATTCCATCTAAATGCACACTGAAAGTTAGATAAGGGGAAGGTTGAAACTTATGTAGGCTCTTTTCTAACAACAAACCATTGGTACACAAGTAAATATATTTCTTGCGCTCAATTAATCCCTGGACAATCTCATCAATTTGGGGGTGTAGCAGAGGTTCTCCACCAGGAATTGAGACAACCGGTGCGCCGCACTCTTCCACTGCGGCAAAACACTGTTCTGGAGTGAGATTTTGCTTTAATATTTCCTTGGGATGTTGGATTTTACCACAACCAGTACAAGCTAGATTACATCGAAAAAGAGGTTCCAACATCAACACTAAGGGGAAGCGTTTACGTCCTTTCAACCGCTGAGTAACAAGATACTTCCCAATATCTATAGCTTGTTGTAGATTAACTGCCATTGTTGCGATCGCTCCTCTTTTAAAGATAAATACACCACTTTCTCAACCCCAAGATTTATCTATGGGGTCTTCAATTTTGACTTTTGACTTTTGACTTTTGACTTCCCCAAAGGGGTTGACATATCCCTGAGCAACAAACCAATCCACAGCATCTTTGAGTGCGGCGTTTAGCGAAGATTGGGGTAGACCCAACTCTCGTACAGCCTTGGCAGCATTGTAATACATCGGTTGTTTCGCCATCCGAACGCCATCCAATGGTACTGAGGGCGATTTCCCTAAAGGTGCGAGAATCTTTTCATCAACCCAGGCAACACTCAGGGGTAGCAAAGCGGGTACTGTTCGTTGAGGTGCGCTAAGACCTGTGATATCGGCGAGTTGTTCGAGTAGTTCTTTGAGACTGAGATTTTGATGACCTAAGATATAGCGATCGCCAGATTTACCCCGTTGCAAAGCCAGTAAATGCCCCCATGCCACATCCCGCACATCGATAAAATTTAGACCAGTATCCAAGTAAAAAGGCATTTGCCGTCGTAAAAACCGCAGTATTATATCACCCGTCGGGGTAGGTTTGATATCCAACGAGCCAATGGGGCTGCTGGGATTGACTATAACTACTTCCTGACCTTTAGCAACAGCTTGTATAGCTTCTTGTTCAGCCAGAAACTTAGACTTTTTGTAGTTACCCACCAACTTTTCTAAGGGACTCTGATGTGTTTCATCTACAACTTCCCCTGACGAGCCTACCCCAATCGCCGCTACTGAACTCGTGTAGACGGTGCGTTCAATATTAGCCTTACGAGCTGCTGCCAACACATTACGTGTACCCAGGACATTGTGGCGGTGCAGTAACTCCTGGTCTTTTTGCCAGAGGGAATAATGAGCTGCGACATGAAATAGGTATTGACAACCTCCCATCTGTTGCCAGAGATTTGGATCGTTCAAATCGCCTTTGACAATTTCCACTTCTAAACCGCGTAGATTCTCCAAATTGCTGCTATGGCGTACCAGTGCTTTGACTGTGTAACCCTGTTGTAGGAGCAACCGTACCAAATGAGCACCAATAAACCCCGTACCCCCCGTGACAAAAACCTGCATCAACTTCCCCCCTGCTCCCCTGCTCCCCTGCTCCCCCTCTTCTTAAACCGGGGAAACCAATCATCCAAAATGGTGTAAACTACTGGCACAACAATCAAACTGAGAATAGTTGAAGTTACTAATCCACCTGCGATCGCTACAGCCATAGGCGATCGCAATTCGGAACCAGCACCCAAACCTAAAGCGATCGGCAGCATCCCTAAAATAGTGGAGGCTGTGGTCATCATAATTGGTCTGAGGCGCACTAGTCCGGTATTGAGGATTGCTTCGGTACGCTCTAAGCCAGCGTTGCGTAACTGGTTGATGTAATCTACAAGCAAAATGGCATTTTTATTTGCCAGCCCTAGCAAAAAGACGAAACCGATCAGTGAGATCATGCCAAAGTCGCTCTTGGTGATTAGTAGCGCCAACATCGCCCCCACTAGTGCTAAAGGCAAAGAGACACCAATAACTAAAGGGTCTACCCAGCTTTTGAACAGCAAAATTAGTACCACAACGATACACAGGGCAGATAGAGCTAAAGTACTGCCGAAACTGCTAAAAACCTTACTTTGGTTAGCAGAGTCTCCCCCTAGATTTAAAGAAACATTAGAGGGTAACACCGCGTTTGCTTCAGCTACCACTTTGTCAGTGGCATCACCTAAAGACAGATCCTTGCCAAGATTAGCACTGATGTAGGCTACGCGCTGATTATTCAGACGCTCGATCTGAAAAACTGTGCCCTGTGGATTCGTTTCACCTGTAACTGTAACATCAGCGAATCCTGGTAGCCTTTGAATCCTTTCTTTAATTGCTTTGACTGCTTTGCTCAAAGCTTGGAGATTATCACCTTGCAATGCTATTTGCAGGGGTTTTTGACCGCCGGAATCGACAAATTGAATATCTTCAACACTAGTAGTTACCCCAGAAAGACTAGGTAAGGAGGAGCGCAATTGGTCTTGTAATTCCGCAGTTGTGATTGTGCGGTTTTCCTTTAACTTTACATATAGCGTCCCTTTATTTGGTTCACCCTCACGAGAACCAACAGTGGTAAATACCGTTTCAACTGCCAGTGATTTTCTGACTACATTTTCTAATTTCTTCGCAACATTTAGAGAATCATTTAAAGGGTTGGGAATTGGGGATTGGGAATTGGGGATTGGGGACTGGGGACTGGGGACTGGGGACTGGGGACTGGGATTTCTCCCTTGTTCCCCTGCTCCTCTGCTCCCCTGCTCCCCTGCCCCTCTGCTCCCCTGCCCCTCTTCTCCACTAGGAATACTCGGCAAAGGAGCCGTATAAGCAATATTAAATTCGCCGCGATCGAGTTTGGGAATAAACCCTTTGGGAATTAGTGGAATCAGTGCTATCCCTGCGATGAAGCTGAGTACGGCTAACCCGATAACTATCTTTCGGTGATTCAAAGACCAACTCAGTAAGTTTCTGTAAGATTGGGTAAACGCCACCCAGGTTTTGGCTTCTCGACGCGGGGAGAGCGAGGATTTAGGTTTCAGCCAGTAAATAGCCAGAACTGGAGATAAAGTCCGAGCAACTAGCATAGAAGCAAGCATCGCAGCAGATACAGTGATGCCGAAAGGCTTGAAGAACTGACCAATTACCCCACCCATCAAACCTATGGGTAGAAAAACTGCTACTGCTGTTAAAGTGGCGGCGGTAACTGTCAACCCAATCTCATTTGTCGCTAAAAGCGCTGCTTGGCGAGGAGTTTCCCCATCTTCAACGTGTCGCATGATGTTTTCCACATCAACGATCGCATCATCAACAATGCTACCAATCACCAAAGCTAAAGCCAGCAGGGTGATTGTTTCTAGGTTGAAGCCAAAAATCGCCATGACGATAAATGTCGCCAACAAAGATGTGGGAATCGCCAAGGCAGAGATCAGAGTTGCCCGCCAATTCCACAAAAAAGGAAAAATCACTACGATAGACAACAAGACTGCTTCCAGCAAAGCATCGATTGTTGACTGCGTGGCTTGGCGGATATATTTTGCTTGAGTGGCAGCTAAGGTGAGTTTGACATCTTTGAGGGTAGAGCCTAGCCTTTGAACTTCTTTCTCAACTTGACTCACTACTTCTAAGGTGTTAGCACTACCGCGTTTGATTACCTGAAATGCGAGTGCATCTTGACCGTTAAACCGGACTAATGTCGTCCCACCTTGGGGGAGAGCCGTTGCACTCGCATTTGCTGGATTTACCGGAGGAGTCGCCGTAGCAGCGCCTAGTAGTGAGACTTTTAGTACTCCTGGTAATTTAGCGATCGCACTGACAATCTCATCTTGCGCTAACTTCGTCAAATCTTTGAGATTCCGTGTAGGACTCTCTATGGCATAGCTAATGGCGGCTGACTCGTTTAGATTCAAAGGAATAATTTTAGAAGTTGCTCCTTGAGGTAGATTCAACTGCTTCAGGGCAGTTTCAACCTTTTTGGTCGATGTTTCTAAATTCGTCCCAACGGCAAAAGAGAGGCTAACAGCAGTTTGACTAGGATAGGTGGATGAGCGGATATCCTCCAGTCCATCTAAAGAGCGGAGGCGTTTTTCTAGGGGTTTGGTGAGCTTCGCTTCTGTATCCAGGGCAGTTGTCAGGGGAGCTGTAGCATTTACAACTACCACTGGAAAGGTAATATCTGGAAACAAGGCATATTTAAGGGAACTGAAAGCCAGAACACCAGCTACCGTTACGGCAATCCAAAAACTCACCGTCAGCCACGAAAATTGAATCGCCAATTTGGAAATATTGAAGAGTTCTCGTGCGGATTTGGAGTTATCAAGCTTTACCATCTTGGAAAATTATCGTGTGGGTGACACAATTATTTAGTCATGCTACAGCAATCATCTTCGGTTTGCGAATTTTGGTTACTACCAAACGGCAATATTACTTATTGTCACTCAAATCTGACCTTTATAGGCAGGGGAGCAGGGAGCAGGGAGCAGAGGAGATTCTAGGATTCCCCTGCAATCAAGGGATACAAGCCCCTAAATTTATTTATGCTCAAAGTAAAAACACTTATGAAGACGCGAAGCGCGAACGCGAGTGCGTCTCGCAGAGAGAAATAATACTTTCTCAATTAGGCCCCTACATTTATGTATGGGGTTCTCCCCCCTGCCCCCTGCCCCCTGCCCCCTGCCCCCTGCCCCTTGTCCTCTTGCTGACCGTTAAAACTTGAAACTATCGAGAGAGCTAGTGCCTAATTTTTTGCCCATCAACACAATTTTGGTGCCTCAAGGAGCGGAATATAAAGCTGTACGTCGTGGATTAAGCGGCATTACTACCTCGATCCCAACGGTAGTAGCCATACCTGTTGGGATGAAGCCTTTACTGAAATACCTGCAACAAGGACAATTTCTGACTCCAAAATCCAGAGTGCTGATTATGGGTATATGTGGCAGCTTGAGCGATCGCTACACAGTTGGTGATGTTGTGCTGTATCAAGATTGTATTTATCAGGGAAAGCAGCAAGAATGCGATCGCACTTTTACAGCACAATTGCACTCTTCTATATCAAAAAAAGTATCTTTAGTCAAGTCACTGACAAGCGATCGCGTAATTTGGTCTGCGCCGGAAAAACGCCGTCTGGGTGAGACTTTGGCGGCTGATGTTGTTGATATGGAAGGATTTACCGCTTTAGAATTTTTCAATGCGGCTGAGATATCTGTGGCAATGCTGCGAGTAGTCAGCGACGATTGTCAGCATAATATCCCCAATCTCACACCAGCAATTAACTCTGATGGCTCTCTAAACCCTTTTATTTTAGCGATCGCTATGCTTCGACAACCTTTTGCCGCTACTCGGTTGATTCGAGGTTCATTAACAGCATTAAAGGTGTTAGAGCAAGTTACAAGTCTGCTTTTTTCCGGCTCTAGCAATCAATAATCTGTTGCGTCTTTACAGCCATTTTTAGGTAAATAACCATGCAGTGGGGGCAGAGCTTTGGTGTGCCCTTACAAAATATAGCAATCCTAAATCATTTGTGAAAATATCTCTTTACTCTTTTTGCATTCTCTGCGTCTCTGTCGTTAGTTATAAAAAATGATTTTTAGCCAGTAAAATCGAATTTGTATATATTTTTTACTCTTAGATCATTTGAAGACAAAGTAATAAAAATCAACATGATTTAGGTATTTATTGTGAAATTGTTTATGGATAAGTTTTACATAAACTTTATCGTTAAACATCTAAATATAAACCTAGATTGGGAAGCATAATATATAACCTTATCAGGGTTGGGTTCCATAAGAGCTAATTGCACTGAATTGTAAATCAAAAATACCCTTTTGCCAGAAAAGCTCGGAACTAATTTACCAACTATCGAACAGAATTTATGAAGCTCAATCTATACTCGTTTCTAGCTGGTTTTCCATTACTCAAAAAAAGTTACACCGGTAAAATCATGTTGGTGGCATTTTTGGGTACTCACATACCACTTCTAAGCTTACTCTTGAGTTTCGTGATCTCAAACTCCTATTCCTTGCAGATGGCGATTCGAGTTATGCTTATTGCTCTGTTGGCTACCTTAGCAGGTACAGCCGCCACCCTCTACGCACTACACCACCTTCTCAAACCGGTTATTTTGACATCTGCGGCATTGCAAAATTATCTAAACACCAAAACCTTACCTGAATTGCCCACAGAATTTGCTGATGAAGCGGGTACATTGATGGCGGATACCTCACAAACTCTTTACAAATTAGATGAGTTAATTCATTACATCAGTAATTATGACGATCTAACTGGATTACCCAATCGTGATTTATTCCGAGATCGCCTCCATCAGACTCTATCTCAACCTGAAAACAACCAGCGCTTTGTAGCTGTTTTTTTACTAGGTATTGATGATTTCACTGCTCTGAGTCATGGGTTGGAGCATCAAACAACAAATTTGTTGTTAAGAGCAGTTGCTCAGAGGTTATCACTCTGCATGATACAAACAGATGTTATTGCCCATTTGAGTGGAGATGAATTTGCCATTGCTCGCATAGACATTGTTTCTTTTGAAAGTGTAATTAAGCTATCTCAGATGCTGTTAAGCACCCTGAGCAAACCCTTTTCTATAGAAGGGAACTTAATTCATATCACCGCCAGCATCGGGATCACAATTAATGGAATAAATGAACTTAATAGCGTAGATCAACTTTTGCAACAGGCTCATATCGCACTATACCAAGCGAAGCCGCAAGGGCGTAGCAAATACCAATTCTATTCACCGGAAATTAATGCTCAGTTGCAGGAGCGAATAACTTTAGAAAATGAATTACGTGGAGCGCTTGAGCGCAATGAACTGCTGGTTTATTACCAACCTCTGATTGATTTACACAGCGGACAAATTACAGCTATGGAAGCGTTGGTTCGCTGGCAGCATCCGACATTAGGTTTGGTTTCTCCAACAAAGTTTATTCCCATTGCTGAAGGCAATGGTTTAATCCTACCAATTGGTGAATGGGTCTTGCGAACTGCTTGTGCCCAAAACCGTGCTTGGCAGCTTGCTGGATTTAACCCAATTCGGATATCTGTAAATCTGTCAGCTCGACAGTTTGAACTACCGAATCTGGTTGAGGTCGTCAGTCAAATTCTTAAGGAGACTGGACTCCAAGTATCTTACCTGGAATTGGAAGTGACAGAAAGCTTCTTGATGGCTGATATGGAGCGATCGGTTAAAACCTTAAAACAATTACGAGAACTGGGTATATGGTTGGCTCTAGATGACTTCGGTACTGGTTATTCCTCCCTCAATTACTTGAAGCGCTTTCCTGTGAATATGCTCAAGGTCGATCAGTCATTTGTACAGGATGTCACGTCCAATCCTGATAGTGCTGCCGTCACGAATGCGATTATTGCCCTGGCAAAAAGCCTGCGGTTGAACATCACGGCAGAGGGTGTGGAAACCCAAGAACAGCTTGACTACCTGAAAATGCAGGGATGTGATGAAGGTCAGGGTTACTACTTCAGTTGTCCTGTGCCCGCCGATCTAATTACCCCGATGTTGCAGAAAACTTCTCAGCAGATGGAGACAATTGCAGCATAAGTGGATGCCTCAGCCAGAAAATACACCCCTGATAACGTTTCACTTGAATTTTGCTAGAAATGGTTATCAGGGGGCAGGGGGAGAAAGAGTTTTCAGATTTTTGCATAGATGCAAGCTGCACACAAGTCTTTTTTCTTCTATCCTCCCAAAAAGGGAGGGGCTTGTAACCATTACCATCGGGGCAGGTTTTCTTCCCTACTCCCTACTCCCTACTCCTTACTCCCTACTCCTTACTCCCTACTCCCTACTCCCTACTCCCTACTCCCTACCCCGAAGGGGCTCGGTCATTCATTTTGAAACTGTGGAAAGCTTTGCAACCATGTGAGCGCGAGATGAAACCTCCAGCTTGCGAAACATCCTTTTTAAGGCTTGTTTAACAGAGTTTTCAGTAATCCAAAGTTCAGCACTAATTTCTGCATTGGTTTGTCCTTGAGCCACCAAAGAAGCAATTTGCATTTCACGAGGCGTTAAACGCTTTGTCTGTAATAGTGGTTGTTGCAATCGCGCCATTGCCACACAAGTAGAAATGTGCAGACAAAGCGCACTCAAATCTGTAAGATTTTGTGAATCAAATGCAGGCATTCCTTGCTGACGCGTCAAACCTACCAGACCCACTAACTCACCATTGCTGACAATTGGGCCTGCCATGACGTGCCAGTGATCGGCACGAGGACAAATCAACTTCCATGTTTTCGGTTCTACTACCAAAGCTTCATGAACAGGGGCATGGCGTTCTAGCAAGTAGCGGGCAACTGGATTGTGTTGAGGTGATAAGGCAATTTGCAGTGCTTTTTGAATCTTGCTGTCAACTAAAGAAATTTGGGCAAAGAAAAACAGCCCACATCGTGTAGCTGAAAAATACTCACTCATTTGTGCAGATATGTGCGATCGCAAAGTCTGTTCATCTTGAGCTTGAGCAATTCCATGAAATAAAGCTTGTAAGGCAACCATGATTTGCAAAGTGTACTCGTTCGAGGTCTAGGCGCAGTATCGCAACTAGACTTATCTTAGCTTTAGTCACATCAAACCGCTTCGCGGAGTCATTAGTTATTAGTCCTTAGTCCTTAGTTTTTTTGCCCACTCTGTTGCGAGGTATGTACCAAAAAACTCTTTATTAATGACTAATGACCAATGACCAATGACTAATTTGTTTGGTTTTTTGGATTACTTTACATGACTGTAAATTCTGGCATTGATGACACACAGATATCCGGGCGCTGGATTCAAATCAGTTTTTTGATTGCAGCAGTGCTTTTCAATCTCTGTTTAATAATCCAAATATTCAGTGTTGGACTGGCTTACTTTTACAACTCTGATTGGTGGAACCTACATATTTGGCTCGTGCGAGGATATGGCGGACTCTCACTAATTTTGTTGATATGGGTCTTTTTAATTCCATTTCCTCGAAGAGTCCGAAACCTTACAGCAAGTATGCCAGTGCTGCTAGGACTGCAATTTCTCACAATTCATTTGCATTATTTGCCTTTAGCAGTGTTTCACCCACTGATCGGCTTTTCGTTATTCTCTATTTCCACAACCCTAGTGCATCGAACATCGCACATCGTATTTCCCAACTACAACCAAGACTAAATCGTTGAGGAAACACAAGTTTCAATTCTTTTCGCGCTATTACAGGAGAAATAAAAGTGTCTCAATACGCTGATCCATCTGTTATTGTTGATACCCAGTGGCTTGCAAATCATCTTAACGATCCAAACATCCGCATTATTGAAGTGGATATGAGTCCAGAGCCGTACAAAAATGCTCACATACCTGGTGCTGTCTTCTGGAACATCTTTGCAGAGTTACTCTTGCCCGATTTGAAGATGAATTTGGATGCGCGAGCTTTTGAAAAGCTAATGGCACGTTCAGCCATCACAAATGATACCACAGTGATTGCTTATGGCAGTTATCCGGGAACAGGAGCCTGGATTTTTTGGTTGTTGAAAGTCTTTGGTCATGAGAATATACGAGTTCTCAATGGTGGCTACCAAAAATGGAAATCAGAAGGTCGTCCACTAGCAACTGAATTATCTACGTTTGCTTCTACTGATTACCATGCCAGAGGTATTGATGCTCATCTGCGAGTATTACATAATGAAGTTCAGGCATCGATAGGTAGAAGCGATCGCCTGTTGTTAGATGTGCGAACACCTCAAGAATATTCTGGTGAGTGGTTTTTCGATCGGCCACCAAAAGCAGGCGAACTCACTGGGCATATTCCCGGTGCAGTGCATCTGGAGCATATCTTAACTCTCAATGAGGATGGAACTTTTAAATCATTCAACGAATTGAAAAATCTTTATACCAGTAAAGGCATTACGCCTGATAAGGAAGTGTTTCCCTACTGTGCCATTGGTGGGCGTTCTGGATATACCTGGTTTGTCTTAAAGTATTTATTGGGCTATCCGAATGTTCGTAATTACGATGGCTCTTGGAATGAATGGAGTCGCTTGCCAGATGTAGCGATCAAGAGGTAGTGAGATAAATTGTTAACGTGGCGAAAGAACTCTGCTAATTAAAGAACAATACGGTTCAGATAAGCTTTTTTTTCTCCCCCTGCTTCCCCTGCATCCCCTGCTCCCCCTGCCTGCCTCAACGGATAAATTTCCTTAACTGAACCGTATTGAATTAAAGAAGGCAATACCCTGCAATGCCAATGCGTCGGCTTACATTGTTAATGCGTCGGCTTGCATTGTTAATGCGTCGGCTTGCATTGTTAATGCGTCAGCTTACATTGTTAATGCGTCGGCTTGCATTGTTAATGCATCAGCTTACATTGTTAATGCGTTCTCCTACATTAAAAACGCTACGCTTTTACGCAAAACTGTACTTAGTTATTACTATAGGACTCCTGTTTGATTTTTGAACAAATTAAGTACCAATCAAAAAGGCTTATTCCCTACTCCCCACTCCCTATTCCCTACTCCCAGCCTACGCAAGTCAGTTCAATAATCAAAGCGGATTACTATAGAGTTTATCCTGTTTATTCTCTAGTCTTCTAGTAATCGCTTGAAGATGTGCTCGTAATATTACTAATAACCGCACCTTTACAGACGGACACCACTACCGCTATCAAGATTAAAATCTCTTAACCTTTCGTTACAATAAAAACATCGAGAAGGACTAAAGCAAACCTCTCGAAGCTGAAATCAAAGGTGAGCGACATGAATGGCACAATTCGCGTTGGTAATCTCTTCGGAATTCCCTTCTATATCCATCCGTCATGGTTTTTAGTTCTGGGTTTAGTAACTTGGAGCTATAGCAGTGGACTGGCGGCGCAATTTCCCCAATTGTCTGCGGGATTAGCTTTGCTACTAGGATTGATGACAGCGCTAATGTTATTTGCCTCTGTCGTCGCCCATGAATTAGGCCACAGTTTTGTTGCGATTCGTCAGGGAATCGATGTCAAATCCATTACGCTGTTTATATTTGGCGGTTTAGCTAGCTTAGAAAAAGAATCGAAAACCCCAGGTGAAGCTTTTTGGGTAGCGATCGCTGGGCCAATAGTAAGCTTACTACTATGCGGCATCGTTACAGCTATTGGTGTTACTACTGCTGCATCAGGGCCGTTAGCTGCAATTCTTGGTGTTGTAGCTTCTGTTAACTTAGCATTAGCTCTGTTTAACCTGATTCCTGGCTTACCCTTGGATGGTGGGAATATACTGAAAGCAATTGTTTGGAAGATTACAGATAATCCTTATAAAGGTGTAACCTTTGCTAGTCGAGTTGGACAAATATTTGGTTGGGTAGCAATTCTTTCAGGTGTAGTTCCTCTACTATTATTTGGCAACTTCGGTAACTTCTGGAATTTGTTAATTGGCTTCTTCTTGTTGCAAAATGCTGGTAATGCGGCTCAATTTGCCAGAGTGCAAGAAAAACTCACAGGTTTGACAGCCGAGGATGCTGTAACTCATGATAGCCCGATTGTATCTGCTAATCTTACCTTGAGAGAGTTTGCCGATGAGCGAGTCATAAGTGGGCAAAACTGGCATCGGTTTTTAGTAACTGATGATGATGGACAATTAGTAGGTGCGATCGCAGTTGATAATTTAAGAACCATCCCCACAGCACAGTGGTCAGAAACTCAAGTTAAAGAAGTCATGCGACCAATTACTGAATCTACCACAGTCCAATCAGATCAACCTCTGCTAGAAGTCATGCAGTTACTCGAACAACAAAAACTATCTGTGCTTCCTGTGATTCGTGAGAATGGCGTCCTAGTTGGAATCTTAGAAAAAGCTGCAATTATCCAGCTACTTCAAAGTCGAACCCAACCTAACCCTGCATAAAGACGCAATTTATCGCGTCCATCAAAAAACGGTAAACCTTTGTAGAGACGCGACAAATCGTGTCTCTACATTTTTATTAAAACAGAATAAAGGCGTCAGTCGCCAGAATTTAGAATTGATATCATGTCCGCTTGATTACTTATTAAACCCGAAGAACCCCACCCCGCCAAAGCTACGCTTTGTCTCCCTTCCCGAAGAGCGGCTATCCATTAGTCACATCTTTCTTTACAATCTTGAAACGCTTGCTTTGTAGGCATCTTAAACACGCTCGGCGTGAGGCATACTTGACAAGTTACCTCTTAATATTCTCGCTAAAAGTAGGTTTTTATTGAGAATTAACGACGAACGAATCAGGGTTATAAAAAACGTGAGTGAATACTCTCGAAATGTTAAGAAAGATCCGGGTAATGGATAGCGAAGAGCGGGGAAGGGGATTAAGGGGAGCCAATGCGGTCTTCTCCCAAAGGGAAAGGCTAGCGCCAAGGGGTCTCTCCAAGTGGAGCATCTGGCGTGTGGGGTGCAATGACTGTGGAAATCATAACTAATTATGCGGACATGATATGAATTCTGTGCGACTGGCGGATGAATAAATGGTGAAACACCACACTAAATCAGAGATTTAGTGGTCAACAAGAAAGTGGCGGGTCTGAATCCCCACTAATTGATTCTGACTTCTGACTTCTTCTTCAACGCCCAAATTTTTGATTTTTTTTGAATTGGTATAAATTCAAAAATTAAATCGGATTACTATAATTAGGACTCCGATTTAATTTTTGAACAAGACTTAGTACCGTAAGCGCTCAATAATCCGGGGTAAATCGCTCAGTGACAAGGCTCAAATGGCGTAAACTCGTTCCTGAACTGGTAGTTCGCCCCGATTTATTGAGCGGATAGTAATGATGGATGAGCAGAACAATCAAAATTATTGTTCACAAAGTCGTTACTGACCGTCCCGCACTCAGGGAACCACGAGTTCAAAAACGCCGCCCCAAAGCTTACCCCTTCATGACAAAACCTCGACAAGAATTACGTAAACAACTGCAAACTTCTTAATTGGCAACTGTTTCCGCTTTTCTTAGTACCATTTGTCTTTAGGCTACAGTGACTTCTAGCGTATAAGAACCAGGATTAAAATAGCCAGAACTGAAAGTCCCGCCATTTTGAGGGAAGTAATCATAATCACTTACTGAAATGGAGTAAGTACCTGCCCCTAGTGAAGCAGTGATTGATTGAGAAGTACTGTAAGTCTGTAAGTTCCCGGCACTATTAAATAGGCCGAGAACTGGATAGTTATTGTTATAATTCGGCGTGCCAATAGTCACAGTTCCTGGGTTGGCTAAAGAAAATGTGAAAAAGTCGAAATCAGGCTTGTTCCCTGGAAGTGTTGCCAGTTGAGCAGAGGTATTAACTTCTGAACCTGATGTTAAATTACCTAGCTTCTCAGCAGTGGCTAGTGTATTGTTTGTCCCTTGTCCAGCATCTTCTTTCTCGTAGAACAGGAAGTCGTCACTATCAAGCTTCAGAGACGACGCTTGCACAACACCAATGAGTTCATCTAGCTCTCCTGAGTTGTCCAGAAATACCCTTGTATCGGCTCCCACAGTCTGCAAGCGATAGTCTGCCAGTGTTCCTTTGAGCTGGATTGTATCTTCGTTGGAGTTGAAGCCACTGATGGTAGCGTAGTCTGCTAAACCACTACTTCCACTGTTGTTATCGTCATAGAAGACATTAGTAGCATCTCCAAGTAAGAACTTATCTTCCCCAGGCCCTCCAGTTAGGGTATCAACCTCCCCTAATCCAGGAGAATTAGAACCGTTAGTATCAACGCCTATGAAGACATCATTTCCAGGCCCTCCAAGGAGAGTGTCATTGCCGACCCCGCCACGGAGGGTGTCATTGCCTTCTCCTCCTTCGATTTGGTCATTGCCAGCCCCGCCAAACAGGCTGTCATTCCCATTCTCGCCCAAAACGAGGTCATTACCTTCCTGACCATCAAGAAAGTCATAGCCATCCCCACCAAGCAAGGTGTCATTGCCGCCTCTGCCAAAGAGGGTATCACTGCTGTCTGCTCCAATCAGGGAGTCGCTAAAATTAGAACCAAAGACTTGCTCGATATTGAACAGGACATCATTCCCATCTCCCCCACTAGCAGTTCCACTGCCAAGGTCAACGGTGACTCCAGCAGTGGCATTTGAATAGTCAGCAGTATTAATGCCAGTCCCACCAAAGAGTTGGTCATCCCCGCCTCCACCTTGGAGTTGGTCATCGCCATCCCCACCAAGCAAGGCGTCATTGCCGCTGCCGCCTAGCAGGGTATCATTGCCTTCTCTACTAATGAGGGTGTCACTCCCGTCCTCACCATTGAGAAAGTCATTGCCAGCCCCACCAAGCAGGATGTCAATGCCGCTACCACCAAGCAGGGAGTCATCGCCGTACCCGCCATTGATAAAGTCGTCGTTAGTCCCGCCAAGGAGGGTGTCATTGCCGTTATCGCCAAAGAGGCGGTCATTACCAGCCTCACCATTGACAAAGTCATTCCCGTCCCCACCACTGATGAAGAAGTCATTGCCAGCTCCGCCAAGGAGGGTGTCATTGAACCTAGAACCAACGACTCTTTCAATCTCCAACAGGACATCATTCCTGCCCTCCCCAGTAGCAGTTCCAGTGGCAAGGTTGATCGTGACTCCGGCAGTGGCACTGAAATAATCAACAGTATCAACACCAATTCCACCCAAGAGTTGGTTATTGCCAGTCCCACCACGCAAGGTGTCATCACCAGCCCCACCACGGATAGTATCGTTGCCTTCCTCGCCATCAAGCAGGTCATTGCCAACTCCACCATCAAGCAGGTCATTGCCACCTTTACCAAAGAGGGTGTCATTACCGCCCCCGCCAATTAGAAAGTCTTTGAAACCAGAACCAAAGACTTGTTCGATATTAAATAGGACATCATTCCCAGCCCCTCCACTGGCGGTTCCAGTCGCTAGGTTGACGGTGACACCGGCAGTGCTATTTGAATAGTCAGCAGTATCATTGCCAGTCCCACCAAAGATTTTGTCATCCCCGTCCCCTCCTTCTAGTCGGTCATGGCCAGCCCCGCCAAGGAGGGTGTCATCGCCAGCCTGACCAATCAAGTTGTCATTGCCATTCTCGCCATCAATCTGGTCATCGCCAGCCCCGCCATTAAGCGTGTCAACCCCTTCCCCGCCAAAGAGTTGGTCTTTACCGTCTTCTCCAGAGAGTCGGTCATTTCCGTCCCCGCCTTCGAGAAGGTCATTGCCAGATCCAGCAAGGAAAGCATCATTACCGAACCCACCAAGCAGGGTGTCGTCACCGCCTTTGCCAAGGAGTTGATCGTCGTCCTCCTCGCCATCGAGAAGGTCATTGCTAGATCCACCAAGGAGGACATCATCGCCCAACCCACCAAGTAGGGTGTTCTCGCCCTCATCACCATTGAGAAGGTCATTGCCGTCCTCGCCATTAAGCGAGTCATTGCCAGCCCCACCCAAGAGGTCATCATTGCCGCCCCGACCAAAGAGGTTATCATCACCGCCCTGACCAAGGATAGCGTCATTGTCAAACGTGCCAATTAGAGTGTTATTGGTGTTGTCTCCAATAATGTCTGCCATATCAATCCCCTCGGTTATAAGTTTGATTCAGAGATATTCGCTGGCAGAGGTGTCATCTATGAGTAGCCCTGCCAGCGGGGAGAAACCCTAGATAGGTAGTTCAAAATAAATGTAGCATGTACTTAGACTGGTTTCGTAACCGCTCAATAATCCGGGGTAAATCGCTCAGTGACAAGGCTCAAATGGCGTAAACTCGTTCCTGAACTGGTAGTTCGCCCCGATTTATTGAGCTGATACTTAGTACCTATCTTTTTTCTATTCCTTATTCTCCATTGCCTATTACTACAAATTAGACATCTGGTGAAAAATAATGTAGAGACGTAGCATTGCTACCTCTCTATAAGGGTTCTGAATAAGTCATATTTCTAGGCTCTTAGTCTTTTTTTTCCAAGAATTTTTACGAGATATCAGGTATATCCCTAGTAAGGATAAACCCGCCAGTGGCGCAGGTTCGGGTATAGTTTTGATTTTGGCATAAATAGCTGTTGTAGTTGTAGTTTCTTCAAGAGCCTTAATACTTATCTGGCGACTGTCTGCATTAAAACCGATTAACTCAAGGGTATATTTATTACTTCCAAAGGTGAAACTGCGATTACTCAAATTTGTGTCTAAAAATACTAAGTCTGCACTCTTTTCAGGATCTTTTGGGTCGTTAAGTGTATTTACTAAATGCAAGTTGAAGTCAAAAAGCTGGCTGGTTCCCACAGGAGGGCTGAAAGATACATTGAGATTTAAAGGTACAAATTCAACGCCTGTATCGGGGACTATCTTTCCATTGAAGTAACTTAAATCAGCTATTTTGAATACAGAGTTAATGTCCGCAGAAAATGAAGTTCCATTAAAGGTTAGCTGATTTGGAAGTCCTGACGACAAATTAGCTTTACCCCAAGTAAATGTGTTACTTCCCACACCTGTATATACGGGATTAGTATCGGTGCTTGCTGGAGTAGGATTTCCCCATGTACCACTAGAGATGCCAGAAAAAGTTAGAGCTTGTGCTTGACCAGAGAAACTAAATCCTGTGGTCGAACTCACAAAAAAACTAGATATAGCAGTAGCCAAAACAAAACTTAGTTTCATAATTCTAGGTTGTAATTATCATTCTGGAGCTTCTTTCAAGTTGTTCTTCAGTCTACCTTAGTAAATTTACGGAAAATACGCCAATGTATTATTGTATTTTTTATAAAAAATTTATGTGTATTTCCGAATAATTTAATGAATAATTTATATTTATTAAGTTAAGCTTATGGATTGTTAAAATATATTTCACTAGTTTGTAATTAGTAAAACAGTAAACCTCTTGCAAAATTTCTCTAACACGCCACATTCCAGCAAGAGTGGAGACTTTGACCGAAGAAGCAGGGGAGCTCTTAGCAGGGAGCAGAGGAGAAATCTGCTAGGATTCCCCTGCCAAAAGGGATACAGAGCAAGTAAATTTATTTATGCTCAAAATAAAAACATTTATGAAGAAGACGCGCAGCGCGAACGCGAGTGCGTCTCGCAGAGAGAAATAATACGTCCGCAAGTAAAGCCCCTGAATTTATTTATGGGGTTCAAAATTTTTGACTTTTGACTTTTGACTTTTGAATTCCCCGCAGGGGTTGACATTCCCCGCGCTATGGAGAGGAATAGGATTCATAATTTTGACAAAATCTCTGGCAACAACTGGCTAGGAACTTTAGATAAAGCCAGATTTTGTCCCTGTATCCCTAACTCATTATGAAAAGCACGAATAGTTTTCACCACATAAGTGAAGGTTGTCTGATAAGCCTCTGGTTGTTTACTTAATCCGTTTAAGGCTTGCAAATGGTTATCTAATGCTACTTCTAAGTGTTGAGAGCGTGTCGCTTTGTCGCCATTAAAAGACTTATCTATTACTAGCTGATAATGTGCCAGTCCCAGGTTGTTATGAGAGGCAAGCAAATCAAAACCTAAAGAAGTACCGCTAAGTGAGTGAGCTAAAGCGATAGCTTCTTCGTAAGCATTGATACATAGTTGCAGATATTTTTGCCGTGCTTCTTGAGTAGTCTCAGATAGGTTTGCTAGATGCCAGTAGGCAGTACCTAGATTATTTTGTGTAGCGGCGCAAGCACTGGGAACATTAGCTGGAGTGCGATACTTGAGAGCTTCGCTATAAACATCTATGGCTAGCTGGAGATTTTGGGCAGGTTGTTCGTATTGTGCTAGATTCCAATACGCAGTACCGATATTGTTTTGAATCATGCCATACTTGAGCGGTTCCTCTTCAGGGTTGTAGTGTGCAAGTGCTTCATTGTAAGCTGCGATCGCTTTCTTTAAATGCACAATCGGTTGATTATATTGCCCAAGATGCCAGTAGGCAGTACCCAAATTATTTTGGCAAGCCGCATACTTTAATGAATCCATATCAGCTGTACGGTGGCTGAGTGCTTCACTGTAAGCGAAAATTGCTTGCTGCCAATTTTCAGATGGGTGAGAGAAACGAGCTAAATCACCATAGGCTGTCCCCAAATTATTTTGTACACGAGCGTAAGTTTCCGAATGTGTCTGGGGCGAAATCATCTTTAACGCCAACTGATAAAATTCTATTGCCTGCTCTACATAAGTTTGTCCCTCTTCAGAATTGGGTGGTGTGCGGTATAGCATCCAGTAGAGTGTACCCAAATCATTCAAGATATCTGGGAGTTGCGGTGAGCTTTCGTCATAGCTAATTGCCTCCTGATAAGCAATAATTGCCACCATCAGGTTTTCTAGAGTTGACTCTCCTTGTTCAATGCGAAGGCGGTATAAAGTACCCAAGCGATGATAAGCCTCTGCCAGTATCTCCTCTGAAACTTGCTTTTCGTGTAATTCTTCAATCTCCAATAAAATCTGCTGTGGTTGTAAGGAATCCTCTGTATTTTGAGCAATACTTGTATTTATTGTTGCTATTACTAGCTCCGTTAACTCACTGCTAATATGAGATAAAGACGACAGGGATTGATTATTATTCCCACTACCAGACCGATTTGTAGATTCCTGCTGTTGTGGCGTAGCTTTTAATAAATCCCCTGTGGATGGTGAAACATCCTCAGCTTTGTGTATGCGATTCCCTTGTATCTCTACTGGGAAATCAGAATTATTATCAAACTTGAACTCGGTGGCTGCGGTTTTGAGTTCTGCTTGGTTAACTGATTCATCTAGAATCGACTGCTCAATATTCCCCAAATCTAAGCTTCCTGAACGTGAAAAACGTTCTGGATAAGCCAAATTCTGAGTTGCTGGTGTGGGTTCTCCAGCAAACACAAATACGCCAGTACGACAACGCCAAAACTGTGGTGCTGATTGCTTGATAGCCGATAACCAAGGACGTGGAATCCACAACAGCAAATTAGATTCTAGGAATCGGCTGGATTCTTGTGTAGAGAAATATTGTTCGCTTAAGCGGAGATAGTGTAAAAATAAACGCTGTGTCGCCACTGGTTGCTTCGTAAGATGCTCCACACCGACAATCTGAAATGCTGGTACTGGAAAAGGTCTACCAGGAGTATCTTTTGATGCCCCAACAATTGGCGGTGGATAATTAGTCAGCCATTGATTAATCTGGATTATGGGATTAGGATCGTTTAAATTCAAACGCAACGTGACTAATCGCGGATAAGCTGGAGTGCTATTTTCTTGAGCATTTGATGATTGATATAGCACCTGTCCAACAGGATAAGCCAATGTAGAATGCAAACGGGCTGCTACCTGATTTCTTAAGTATAAATCATCACATACCGCTAAAAGAATTTGTCGTCGTAAGCCAAGACTTAAGGCAAGTTTCAGGCGGTGGTATACTTGCCGATTCCAAGTAGAATTATTGTTGTGTGCAGTATCATTCACGCTCATAGCGGCTAAAAAGCCAAAACATAGTAGATATCACCTTTCTGGGTGCATTCAAGTGAGCTAAAGTCATAATAAAAATGATTTTTAATAAATAGATGTTGTGCTGCTCAGGATATATTGAGCCTTCAATTATAGTAGGAACAATAAAGTATAATTATATACTTTAATTCCTAGTTCAATTTTAACAAAAAATAAAAAAGCAGGCCCCTCTTAAAATCGGAACCTGAAAAACTATAAAAAAGATGAAGTTTTTTTAAAATGTTTTACGATCAACTGCTCTTAGAAACAAAGAAGGCGACTAGAATTAAGCCGGCAACCAAAGCTGTAGCGGCAATTCCTAGTATTATATAAGTTCGCTTTTGCCCTTCTGTGAGAGGTTCTGCTTGATAAACTTTTGGTTCGCGGGCAAAATTATTCAGAAGACCGCCTTCTTCATTGGTATAGGGCATGAATGAATTCCTTTATCTTTATCGTTAATTTAATGTTACATAAATGCTAAATCTGGTCTTAAACTGCTAGATAAATCGTTACATTTGTCATTTGTCATTTGTCATTTGTCATTGGGGAAGGTGGGGCCCCCTCTGGCGATAAGGGGTAATGGGGATTGGGGATTGGTTATTAATTCTTCTCTCTCACTCCCTTACTCCCTCATCTTCCCTTGTCCTCCTGGTCTCCCTTGTCGTCTATTTTCCATGCCCCATGCCCCATGCCCCTTAACTAGTAATCGTCCCAGTTAGAGGTGAACTAGGACTGGCGTAATCTTTAATAGGCATTCTGCCAGCAAGGTATGCTAGACGACCGGCGACTGTTGCCAAATTCATGGCACGAGCCATTGCTGCTGGTTTTGGAGAAAGAGCGATCGCACTATTAATCAACAAAGCATCTGCTCCCAATTCCATTGCCTGGGCGGCTTCTGAGGGTGAACCAATACCAGCATCTACCACCACTGGCACACCTGCATTTTCGATGATTATTTGGATATTGGCAGTTGTTTTCAGTCCTTGTCCAGAACCAATTGGTGATGCCAAAGGCATGACTGTAGCACAACCTACCTCTTCTAAGCGCTTGGCTAACATGGGGTCAGCGTTGATATAGGGCAATACTGCAAAGCCTTCTTTAACTAGTTGTTCTGCGGCTTGCAATGTCCCAATCGGGTCTGGGAGTAAATACTTAAGGTCGGGTATTACTTCTAACTTTACAAAATTATTATTTTCCTGTCCCAACAATTTCGCCATTTCTCGCCCCAAACGCGCCACCCGAATTGCCTCTTCAGCAGTTTGACAACCTGCGGTATTGGGTAACATCCAGATTTTCGTCCAATCCAAGGCTTCAGCTAAACCTTCATGTCCAGGAGCCTTGGTTTGTACCCGTCGTACTGCTACGGTGACAATCTGGCAATCGCTGGCGACGACGCTTTGCTGCATTTCCTCAATGCTGCGATACTTACCAGTTCCCGTCATCAAGCGGGATTGGAAGGTTTTGCCAGCGATAATCAGTGGGGAATCGGTAGAGACGCGATTAATCACGTCTGTGGGAAGTGGGGTGGTATTATGCCCGTTGGAGAAATTGGCAGAGTGAGTCAGCATTGGGGTGGAGGTAGATGACTTGGACTGGAAGCGCGAATAGTGAAAATTAGCAAGTAGGGAGTCAGACTTTTGTTCTAAGATTAAATCGGCAATCAAAGCGGCGGTTACGGGCGCAAGTAGAATTCCGTTGCGGTAATGACCAGTAGCTAGGGTTAAATTTTGACAGTGGCTAGTCCCCAGGATGGGCAATTCATCAGGGGTAGCTGGGCGAAATCCCCACCAAAATTCCTGGATGGGATAATGTTTTAATTGGGGATACAGGCGGATAGCAGCTTGTAGTAATTTTTGAATTCCTTCTGGGGTGTTGTTGGGGATAAAGCCAACGTCTTCACTTGTTGCGCCAATAACCAGGCGATCGCGTCTTGGTACGATGTAAATATCCTGCCCAAATAAAACCCGCTTCAAGGGCAATTCCGGCGAAACTTCTGGTATCCGCACACTCAGCATTTGTCCTTTTCTGGGTAGCACAGGTAGTGGTAATAATTCATTTGACCAAGCACCTGAAGCTAAAACATAGTGCGCGGCGCGAATTATTCCAGCATTAGTTTGCACCCCAACTACTTGTCCCTGCTGCTGTAAAAATGCTTCTACTGTAATACCGTCTTTGAGTTCAACACCAACAGACTCAGCTGCCATCCACAATGTGTGAGCTAGAGCTTTATTATCAACTTGTGCATCTTCAGGATACCACCAGCCACCAACTACCTCTGCTCCTAATCCTGGCTGATATTGATGAATTGCCTCTTTGTTTAACCAGTAAGCCGGGGATGAGGGGGATGAGGGGGATGTTGCTCCCATTACTCCCTCATCTCCCCCTGCTTCCCCTGCTCCCCCTGCTCCCCTACCCCCCTGCCCCCCTGCCTCTTCAAAGAGGGGTGCGAGGATACCACAGGGACGGTAGCCAGTATTTAAGCCGGTTAGTTCTTCTAATTTGCGCGTCCAGTCGGGATATAAAGCACGCGATCGCCAACACAATGAACGCATTGCCTCATTAGCGATGTTTTCCGCATCTGGTGCCAACATCCCGGCGGCGGCGTGGGTAGCAGCAGCCTGGAAGTCACGACAAAACACGGTGACGTTTGTCCCGCGCAATTTTAGTTCAATGGCGATCGCTAAACCAATAACGCCGCCACCAATAATCACAGTCTCACTAATCATTAGTCATTAGTCATTAGTCATCTGTCATTAGCCATTTATCATTAGTACATAACTAATAACTCATAACTTATAACTCATAACTTATAACTTATAACTTGTAACTAAAGACGGGTCTGAAGACGGATCTGATCGTTACCACAAGGCGCGAATTGGTTCGTTGCTTTGATTTGTATCGCTAGATGGTGTGCTGGTTTGTGAAGAATCTGTATTGCTGTCTGTTGTACTGTCTGTTGAGTCATCAGCAGAATTCTGGGCAACGTTACTCCTGTTGTCAGGTCTTGGGGCTACAATACCACGCCTGTTTTCGTTTGTTTGAGTTGTTTCGTTTCCTTCTGTTGCAGTTTCTTCATTCTTACTGCCACCACTGCCATTAACATTGATATTAGCTGGCAGGACTTCTGATTTCTTATCACTGGGAGCGTTAGCAGTTTGTACGCCCATCGGAAAGTTGATGCCTAGTAATGTACCAAGCAGAATGGCTAAACCTCCAGCCATTAAAATTAAGGGTGTCCATCTACCCATCTTGTCTTAACTCCTTTTTAACCTTTTGGTGTCCACACTATTCGAGAACCTTGTCCCCAAAATCCATCAAACTTTGTCACTTTCACATCGCCTAAAACCTGAGTTTGACAAGCTAAACGTAAGTCTGTTGTAGGAGAATGGGGAGGAAGCGAACGCCGTGCTCGATCACGCCAGTTCGCTGCTGATACTTTGCCCTCTACCTTAACCGCGCAGGTTCCACAACTGCCAATGCCCCGACAGTTTATCACCTTAGCACCGTCATTGTAGAGATGAATACTATTTTGCAGCAAAATCTGGCGGAGATTGCTTCCATGCTCGCAATCAATTGTTTTACCTTCAGCTAGTACTTTAGGCATTTTTAAATTGCCAAACTGGCTTTTTGTTGTATATTGACACATTGCCTCGAAAGTTGTCTCGTCGGTCCCAGTTTTATGACCACAAATTCTTCACCTCAACTTTGGCTCTATGACACTACATTACGGGATGGCACTCAGCGCGAGGGGCTATCTGTATCGATAGAAGATAAGTTACGCATTGCCCGTAGACTCGATCAACTGGGTATTCCCTTTATTGAAGGTGGTTGGCCCGGTGCCAATCCCAAGGATGTACAATTTTTCTGGCAACTCCAAGAAGATCCGCTTAAACAGGCTGAAATTGTTGCTTTTTGCTCGACTCGCCGCCCTAACTCCACTGCCGCCACCGAACCGATGTTACAGGATATTTTGGCTGCGGGAACTCGCTGGGTAACGATTTTTGGCAAGTCTTGGGATTTACATGTGACAACAGGACTCAAGACGACATTAGAAGAAAATTTGGCGATGATTCGTGACACCATTGAGTACCTCCGTTCTCAGAGTCGCCGGATTATCTACGATGCCGAACATTGGTTTGATGGCTATAAGCACAATCGAGATTATGCTTTACAGACATTAGAGGCTGCGATCGCATCTGGTGCGGAATGGCTAGTTCTCTGTGATACCAATGGTGGCACTTTACCCCACGAAATTAGCGAAATTGTTCAAGATGTCATTAGTCATTTGTCATTAGTCATTTGTCAAGAAGTCATTTGTCAAGAACCAATGACGAAGGACAATGGACAAAGGACAATTCCGCAAATTGGAATTCATACTCATAACGATTCGGAAATGGCGGTTGCTAACGCAATAGCCGCCGTGATGGCAGGGGCAAAGATGGTACAGGGCACAATTAATGGTTACGGTGAACGTTGTGGTAATGCTAACCTCTGTTCGTTAATTCCCAATTTACAACTGAAGGCGGGTTACAGTTGTATCACAGAAGACCAGCTTACACAACTTACAGAAGCTAGTCGTTTTGTGAGTGAGGTAGTCAACCTCGCGCCAGATGAACACGCTCCCTTTATCGGACGTTCGGCTTTTGCCCACAAGGGCGGTATTCATGTATCAGCAGTGGAACGTAATCCTCTGACTTACGAACACATTCAGCCGGAACAAGTCGGGAATCGTCGCCGCATTGTGATTTCGGAACAGTCTGGACTGAGCAATGTTTTAGCTAAAGCCCGCAGTTTTGGTATTGAATTGGATCAACAAAAGGCAGAGGCTAGAGAAATTCTCCAGCGCCTCAAAGATTTGGAGAGCGAAGGATTTCAATTTGAAGCCGCAGAGGCCAGTTTTGTGCTGTTGATGCACGAAGCTTTGGGAGGTCGCCAGAAGTTTTTTGAAGTCAAAGGTTTTCAAGTCCACTGCGACTTGATTGAGGGGAAAGAAACTAGCAATGCCTTAGCTACAGTCAAAGTCGCTGTTGACGGGAAAAATATTTTGGAGGCGGCGGAAGGTAACGGGCCTGTGGCAGCTTTGGATGCAGCTTTACGCAAGGCTTTGGTGAATTTTTATCCCCAAATTGCAACCTTTGATTTGACAGATTACAAAGTGCGGATTCTCAATGGACATACGGGCACTGCGGCGAAAACCCGTGTGTTGGTAGAATCAGGCAATGGTCGTCAACGCTGGACGACAGTAGGGGTTTCCACCAATATTTTAGCGGCTTCCTATCAAGCGGTGGTGGAGGGCTTGGAATACGGTTTGTTGTTACATTCCCAAGCAGAAGCGGCTTTAAAAACTTCTGGTTGACAAAAGGGATTATGGAGTGTGGGGAAAGTTTGCGTTTTTCGATGAGCAGGGGAAGCGATCGCACTTTGGCGATCGCTTCTTGCCAAAACAGCGGTTGTATAGCAGTCGAAGCATAGGTTAGGACTATGTTGGTTGCTGAAACCTTTGATAATACTGAGTTTCTACTCAGCACGGGCTAAACGCCCCGCTACCGCTAACAGCACTTTGCTATAAATAGAAGCTCTACCAATTGCGCCATCCACCTTTGGGTGCAACTTCATTATTAGTAGACTTCAGTCCGTGACTTTGCAACAGAGTTTGATATTCTGTGCTACTTGCCCAACGGTCAATTTCTCGCGCCCGCAGTACTGGCACTGGATGGGTTAATTGGGCTGTACGGGCAGCTTTGACCATTTCACCCAGTTCTGTCTTGCTAATATCATCGTAAGCGCGGGCTTGGGCAACAAAGGCATCGAGATTCAGTTGGGGCGCTAAGGTGGGAGAACCACCAGCCAACTTCATCAACACTGACATGACAACTTTCGGGTCTTGGGTTGCTAGTAATGCAGCGCGATCGCAGGTAAACTCAGCACAACGTACCCATTCCAAAAGTTGCGCCTGTATGGCTTGGGCAACGAAGGTGCCGACATTGGGCACAATTGCCGCAGCTAATATTAGTAAATTTACAGGTGTCAAGTAAACGCTATGGTCACACTTGAGATGCCCCAACTCATGGGCGATTACTGCCTGTATTTCCTCTGGTGTGAGAATATCAATCAGAGAAGTGTGTAGCACCACAAAAGGCTGCTTACCCCGCACAGCAAAAGTATAAGCGTTGGGAGCCGGATGTTGCCGGACATACAACTGGGGAGGATCTATATCCAGGATTTTACAGGCATCTAACAACAGCTTGTATAAATCAGGCAGTTGCTTTTCACCTACCAGAATGCTAGAGGCAATATTTTCCACATAGAAAACCTGCTCTGCCATTGGCCCAAGCCAATTTCGCACCAACATATCTATGCCTGGTATCTGCTTGAGCGCTCTGGTAGCTTCCAGGTCTAATGGATGACGAAATGAGTCAGCTTTTAAACCAATCAGCGGGGTTTTGAAGAATGACATAGTGCAACAAGCTATAAAAAAACAGAACTATGGAATCTGGATGAATAGATAAACAGCTTCCCACAGTTAGTATAACGATTTCAGTAGGGGGTTTCTTTTCTTGCATACTCTTAAAACCCTTATCCGTCTTTGAGAAAACTAAGTACAGCATTTCATTAATTCATCGCGAATTAATGAAAAGCAATACCCTGCAATGCCAATGCGTTGGCTTGTATTGTTAATACGTTGGCTTGTATTGTTAATACGTTGGCTTGCATTGTTAATACGTTGGCTTGCATTGTTAATGCGTTGGTTTGCATTGTTAGTGCGTTGGCTTGCATTGTTAATGCGTTCCCCTGCATTAAAAACGCTACGCTTTTACGCAAAACTGTACTAAGCATAAAGCGAGATTTAGTGACACGATCAAAGGAGGTCATGTTTTTCTGTTGTCACTGTCACAAACCCTGTTCTGAAGAGGCAGGGCTTGCAAGACAAAGACTAACCACCTTTTTCACGCAAGACTAAAAAAGTGTCTAGCTTACAGGCTTAAAGCCTAAACTGAATTGTCTGGGCGTGGTAGCCTACAAAACGTTAAGAATGCTTCCCAAGTTTTTAACCTCTTAGACAATCAGTAGCGATGGGATATATACACCTAGCGATAGGATTTATCATAAATGTTTGTACCAGTAGTTGACAAAAATAACCATCCTCTGATGCCAACGACACCTGGTAGAGCAAAGCGTTGGATTAAATCAGGCAAAGCCACACCATTTTTTAAAAAAGGAGTGTTTTGTGTTCAATTAAATAAAGAACCAAGTAATAGAAACACTCAGCCAATAGCAGTAGGTGTTGATCCAGGTAGCAAGCGTGAGGGATTCACTGTTAAGTCGAAGATGCATACATATCTAAATATCCAAACTCATGCCGTTGATTGGGTAAAAGACCATGTAGAAGTTTGCCGTAATATGCGACGTGCTAGGCGATTTCGTAATACCCCTTGCCGACAAAATCGCAAGAACCGACTTGTAAACAAACAAAAAATACCCCCATCTACTAAGGCGAGGTGGCAATGGAAGTTACGCATTTGCAAATGGTTGACGTTAATATTTCCTATCTCAACTTTTGTGGTTGAGGATATCAAGGCTAAAGCCTGGAAAAATGGACGTAAGTGGAACCTGATGTTTAGCCCTTTAGAAGTTGGTAAAAAGTGGTTCTACTCAGAAATCAAAAGGCTTGCCAACCTGGAAACTCGCACGGGGAACGATACTTACCAGATGCGGGAAAGTTTAGGTTTGAAAAAGTCTAGAAATAAATTGTCGAATAACTTTTCTGCCCACTGTGTTGATTCATGGGTGCTAGCTAACTGGTTTGTTGGTGGACATATCAAGCCTGAAAACACTCAACTAATTGAAGTTATTCCTTTGGAATTTCATCGCCGTCAACTTCACCGATTGCAACACTCTACTGGACATATCCGCTCTAGATATGGTGGAACAATTAGTGCCGGATTTAAACGTGGTTCAGTAATCAAACATCCAAAATTTGGATTTTGTTATGTCGGTGGTTGGACATTATCTCCAACTAAAAAAGATCCAAGCAGAAAAACAATTAGTTTGCATTGCCTAAATACTGGTAAACGATTAACACAGAATGCATTACCTATGAAGTGTAAATTCAAAGCATATTCTTCGTGGATAGCCACAGCAGTTAAAACTGCCGTTCGGCTTTCCTCCACAGCAATCAAGCCAAGTAGTTTCCAGCCGTATCGGGGATTTTTTTATGAAGATATTGGTACTGAATGCTGGATCGAGCAGCCAAAAGAGTTGTCTGTATGAAATTACAGATGCAGCTTTCCCCACCCAAGCACCCCAACCCCTTTGGGAGGGTAAAATCAACTGGACTCAAGATCGGGGTGTGGCAGAAATAGAGGTGAAAACTGCTACGGGTGGAACGCTGCAAGAATCAATCTCTGGTGATTCCCGACAGGCGCACCTCACCTATATACTCAATACACTTAGTCATGGTGCGACTAAGGTAATCGATCGCTTGTCAGAAATCGATGTGGTGGGGCATCGGATAGTACATGGTGGAGAAGACTATCGAGATAGCGTGGTTATTACGGAGGATGTTAAAAAGGCGATCGCTGGTCTGTCTAACCTTGCTCCAGAACATAATCCAGCCGCTGTGGAAGGCATAGAAGCAATTGAAAACATCTTAAAAGATGTCATTCAAATAGCAGTCTTTGATACCGGATTTCATGCCACTTTACCCGATGCAGCAGCAATCTATCCCGGCCCATATCAGTGGGTAGAGCAAGGTATTCGTCGCTACGGGTTTCATGGTATCAGTCATCAATATTGTTCTCAACGTGCTACCCAAATTCTCGGTCGAGATGTTGCATCTGAGCGGTTAATTATCTGCCATTTGGGCAATGGATGCTCTTTAGCGGCGATTAAAAACGGTCGCAGTATTGATACCACTATGGGATTCACGCCCGTAGAAGGATTGATGATGGGTAGTCGTTGTGGTTCAGTCGATCCGGGGATTTTGATTTATTTGTTGCGGCACTGCAATTACTCTATCGAAAAGTTGGATGAGTTATTAAATAAAGCTTCTGGTTTAAAGGGAATTTCGGGTGTATCTAGCGATATGCGTGAAGTCAGAGAAGCGATTATTCAAGGTAATTCCCGCGCTCAACTGGCGTGGGATATCTACGTGCATCGCTTGCGTTCTGGTATTGGCGCAATGCTTACTAGTTTGGGGGGATTAGATGCTTTAGTATTTACAGCAGGTGTGGGTGAACACTCTGCGGAAATTCGCCAAGCCGTCTGTGAAGCTTTTGGATTTATTGGACTGAAAATAGACCTTGAGAAAAATCAACAGCAGCCTGTGGATGAGGATATTGGTACACCTGATTCAGCAGTACGGATATTAGTTATTCATACTCAAGAAGATTGGGCGATCGCCGGGCAGTGTTGGCAGATATTGAAACATACTTAGAAAGTATGATTTAATCTGAATAACATTGTTTGAATATCTTAACTACCTTCATCTTTTTCAATGCATCATACCCGATTTTCAAGCTAGTAACCAACGCATAAAACTTTTACCAATTTGTCCCACTACAAAACTAAAAATCCATTGTAATAGCGGCCCAATTAGTGACAAAAACAGCAAAAATAAGAAATCAGTGGGAGTAAAAATAAAAATACTAGAAGTGACACAAGTTAGTCCCCACGCCAGCCAATTCCGATATTGTGAACTAATAAAAGTCCATCTGGGGAGTTGATTAACAAGCCAGTAGCGAATAGTAGCAAATACAAAAGATGTTACTAACCCCGCAAGTATTGATAATGAAAATGCTAAATTTAATCTCCATACAAAAAAAGCAGCAGGGAATAACGAAGCTAGCTCCCAAGTCAATAAATTTAATTTAGTCCGAAGACAGCTTAGTATTTGTTCAATAAGCCAATAATGCACATAAATAATATTTAAACACTCAGTATTTTGGATAAAATCACTCCTAATCTTGTGAATTATGTCACCATAAAATAAAACACTACTTTGTAAAACAATATCTTGTTCTTTCCACAAATATAAATTTGATATATCTTCTCTATAATAACAATTAAAAGTAACTCCATACTGTAACGTTGGTTTGTTTTGTAATGATTTACTCCAGAATAATTTGATAAAACTTACTATAAAAGTGTCGTCAAATATTTGAAATTTTTTTTTAGTAATTACTAATTTATTGTATGGCGTAGCGTTATTATTAAAGCAAATCTTATCGCTAAAGCAGTTGTAGTACCAAAGATAAGCTAGTAATTTTGGCGGAATGTACAAAGAGCAGCCTATTTGTCGCGCTTGCTCAATTTGTTTTAAAACAGTCTTATTTAGATAAAAAGTATATTGTCCTGGCTCAACCTTAATTTCAAGTTCAATAGGAGTGCCTTGAGGTATTTGCACAAAGAAAGAGAGTTGAACATCAGCTTCACGATCTGTGTGTATTTGATTAGCGTTCATTGTCGGGATAATTTTGCGATATTTTGTACAATACCAATCAGAAAATCTAGTGTGCCACGCCACTGTTTTTCTCCAGCAACTACCCCTTCATTATGTATTTTTAGGATTAAATCTCTATCACCTTCAGGTAATTTAAATAGCTTTTTATTATAGCGACTGATAATATCTCCATCTAACTGCATAACTGTTTGAGCATAAATAATATCAATATCTACGCTATTAATATCACCACCATTAAGTGCAGCTTTAAGCTCAGACATTTTCCGCAGTGTCCGAATAAATTTATCATTATTCAAAAGTTTTTCAATTTCTTGCCACCTTTGCTGTAAACTTTTTAGATTATTTTCTTCTCGATCTGCAACAGGAGTTGGAGCAGGCAATATTGGTCGAGCTAACTTTATGTATACCTCATCAGTTGGAACAATATTTGCTTTATGTTCTACCTGATATTTAAGACGCTCCTGATATTGGATTATTCTGGAGTCTGGCTCACTAGTCTCAGTACTTTGTTCAAGGAGAATGTAAAAATATTCTCTTTCAAGTTGTGCAAATAGACTTGTATAACGCTTGCGTAGCTCTTGAGCTTGAGTTTTTTTTGGCTCTATTAAATCGTCTGGATTTGGAATTCCTTTGCTATCAAAATAGTCTTTATCATTTATTGAATAAATCTCTTCATAGGCTTGCCAAGCATTAAACTTTGCGCCAGTAATTTGCTCCACAACCATCGTATTTATTTCTAAAGCTGTAATATCATCAACTAATTCATGTACAGATGAGACTACTTTCTCTAGCAAATCTTTGGCTTGTTCTTGAATTTTGTTAGGCATAGTCATAATTTCCTTGATTTCTCTAAAGCAAATTAACCTACAGCTTTGGACAAGTTCATATCCTGTAGATATTTGAGGGTTACTATTAATTAATAAATATTAAATATTGGGACGGGATAACGATTGTTGTGAAGTTTTACGAGATTTCATAATTTCTAGAAAAAATTCATACAACTTTTGCAAACTTTCAATATTTTTTTGCATAATTTCCCGACTTTCTTTGATTTGAGTTAGATGAAATTCGCGAAGTTCTGTATATGGGCCACTACCAATGAATTGACTACCAACTTCATTCGTTATATCACCATCAATTAGATTAATTATAGTGTGCATTCGATTACCTGTTTGAGCAATTTGCTGTCCTTGTAGTTGTTCTAACTGAGTAGATGATTCTGGAACCCAAGTGGTAATTTCTAGCTCGACAACTTCAACTATTGCTGTTTGAATAGCATCAATAACTTCATCAATATTGAATCCTTCTCCTTTAGTATTTAGCTTTTTAACTTTTCTTTTAAATTCACTACTTGGTTTGCTAAATTGACTATTGGTTTCCTCATTTTCTATGGCTTGACCATTAATTTGTGTATTTTCGTTAAGAGTATTATTCACCATGACATTTTAGAGGTTATGGACAGATTTAAATGTAAATAAGATACAATTTTAGGTTAGATAAAATTTTTTAAGGCTTTTACTCAAAAAAAGTAACCAAAGTCAAAAAAACTTAATAATTTAAGAAATTTTTACTCAAAAAAGTTATGGCTTTCCTAAAGTCAAATTTATCTTCTAAAAAGAATAATACCATGTTAGATTTTGGAGCCACGGTTTGCAATGAGTCTAGCAATGCGGTAAGGTTTATCAGCTATTTTAAGTGGCTTTGATTCTAAAAGATTTATTTAATGAATTAGCTTTTGGACGTTTCGTTCCAATCTGTAGAAATTAGATATTACTTATAAACAAAGAAACATAAACTATATCTCAAAAAAAGTCAAGAAAAAGTATAAATTAGTACTAGTAATTAAAGTAATTTATTTTAGTTAGCCTGTTTTTATTTGGTCTAGCAAAGCACAGACAAGCAAATGGGGCTGACTTTTCTTATACCACTATGTATGTATAGAATAATATTACTATGATGATAAAGACAAGGAAAATATGTTGTTATCTCGTCAGGCTTTTGCTACAACTGTTGTAATTTGTATGTGTATTTTAGGAGTTGGCTTGATTCAATTCCCTCAATTGCAAAAACTAATAAATAGAAAACAATCTGCCTCTTTAGAAACTCTAAAAAAAGAAATAAAATCTGAAAATATCCGTCTGAATTTTCTCAAAAAAATGCCTAGTTTTGGTTATGATAACTTCATCGCAGATTTGGTATATCTCAATTTTCTCCAATATTTTGGAGATGATGAAGTTCGAGATAAAACAGGTTACGGTTTAAGTCCAGAATATTTTGAAGTTATTCTAGAACGCGATCCGCGATTTTTAGCAGCGTATCGCAGTCTTTCGATCAGTACTTCATTGTATGCTGGTATGCCAGAACGTGCGATCGCACTATCAGAGAAAGGCTTAAAATCAATATCTCCGTCAGTTCCTGAAAAGTCTTATTATATATGGCGTTTTAAAGGAGTTGATGAGTTATTATTTTTAGGCAATGCTCAAGCTGCCCAACAGTCTTTTGCAACGGCGGCAAACTGGGCAAGTAAATTTTCAGATCCAGAGAGTCAGCTTATAGCTAATACTTCCCAAAGAACTGCTGAATTTCTGAGTAGAAATCCTAACAGTAAATATGCTCAAATTTCTACATGGTCAATGGTTTTAAATAATCATGCTGATGAAAGAACTCAGAAACGCGCAATTAAGGAAATCGAAGCCTTGGGAGGAAAAATAGTTACAACTCCTGAAGGTACTCATAAAATTATATTTCCTCCTAAAGATTAAATTATTATTAGACCTCTTGCAAAAGTCCCCTTACACCCCACCCCCAGCCCCTCCCCGCGGGCGGGGAGGGGCCCCCTCTGGGGATTAGGGGCAGGGAGACTTTGACGTAAGTTAAAGGCGGGGTGGGGTTCTTTTTTTGATTTATGCAAGAAGTCTATTGATCACGAGTTACTACAAGTGTAGTAGAGAATTATATTCGGCCAATTAGTTTCAAATTTCTCATACATGATTGAGTAAGGTAATACTGATGTTAATAAAATTGGCAGAATCGGACTTTCAAATATTAGGGTGTTTTCCTGTTATCTCTCAGTTGCGCCCTCACCTTGAGCAGACTAAGTTTGTAGAACAAGTTCGATATCAAATGAAAGAAGGATATCAACTTGTATTCTTGGAAGTAGAAAAGCAAGCTGTAGCAGTGGCTGGATTTCGCATTTCTAATTGTTTAGCATCGGGAAAGTTTTTATACATTGATGATTTAGTTGTTGATGAGTTCAAACGATCGCATAGCTATGGTAAACAGTTATTTCAGTGGCTAATTGAATATGCCAGAAATCATGACTGTAAACACCTGAGTCTGGATTCTGGTGTTCAGCGATTTGCAGCCCACAGGTTTTATCTCATGCAGCGTATGAGCATTACAAGTCATCATTTTTCAATGGAGTTGTAGCAACAAGCAATTTGGTCGTGACAAATAATATTTTTTGGTATGACGGCAAACTAATTCACTCTCAAACCCTAGAATTAAACATTAACGATCCGGGTTTAATTTATGGGGCAACTATTTTTACAACATTGCGGGTTTATGAGAACTCCCTAGATAGTAGTTTAACTAATTGGCAAGCACATTGCGATCGCCTACTTTCCTCACTACAAACTTTTGGCTGGCAGCAACCCGATTGGAACCGTCTGCGTCAAGGCGCTCAAATTCTTCTCCCACATTTCCCTGTTCTCAGAATTACCCTCTTTCCCGATGGACGGGAATGGATAACTGGCAGATTCTTACCGCAAGATTTGCCAGAAAAACAAAATACTGGTGTTGTGTGTGCAGTTGCAAGTCCTGAATTTTCTCGCTCTCTCCCCTCTCATAAAACTGGAAACTATTTGAGTGCTTGGTTGGCAAAAACTAGCTCAGATGCTCAAGAAGCAATATTAGTCGATACTCAAGGAAATTGGCTAGAAACCAGTACAGGCAACCTTTGGGGATGGTACGATCGCAATTGGTACACCCCACCAATAAAGGCAGGAATTTTACCGGGAATTTTGCGATCGCAACTTGTAAACTGGTTGAAAAATCATCAGATGCCAGTGCAGGAAGAACCTTGGAGCGTCGAGCTAGTCCAGAGATTTGAAGCGATCGCCTACACTAATAGTGTGGTAGAAATTATTCCCATTCATACCGTTCATCAGCCTTCAGGGTCGCTACAATATAATCCCTACCATCAAAGTTTTCAGCTAATGAGGGAGCTTTTTTTAGCATGACAGCCACGCCAAATTTGTTATATCTTAAGATAAGTTAACATAATTCTTAATAATCACCTCTTTGAACAGAGATGCTAGGTGATGGCGCAAAAAATACCGGAGGATAAACCTTAGTGAATAAAAGATGGAGAAATGCAGGGCTGTACGCGCTGCTCTTTATTGTCGTCATTGCGCTGGGAACAGCATTTTTTGACAAACAACCTCAAAGCAGAGAAACATGGCGATATAGTCGCTTTATTCAAGAAGTTCAGCAAGGCAGAGTGGAAAAAGTCAGTTTGAGTGCAGACCGCTCTACAGCACTGGTTACACCCAAATATGACCCAGCTAAACGGATTGTTACCTTAGTCAACGATCCAGACCTAATCAATACTCTGACTTCTAAAGGCGTTGATATTTCTGTTTTGCCCCAAACCGACGAAGGATTTTGGTTTAAGGCACTGAGCAGCTTATTTTTCCCTGTATTGCTTTTGGTTGGCTTATTCTTCTTGCTACGTCGCGCTCAAAGTGGCCCAGGCAGCCAAGCGATGAACTTTGGCAAATCCAAAGCCAGAGTGCAAATGGAACCACAAACTCAGGTAACATTTGGCGATGTAGCTGGTATTGACCAAGCCAAGTTGGAATTAAACGAAGTTGTAGACTTTTTGAAAAACGCCGATCGCTTTACCGCCGTTGGTGCGAAAATTCCTAAAGGTGTACTGTTAGTTGGCCCTCCTGGTACAGGTAAAACCCTCCTAGCTCGTGCCGTAGCTGGTGAAGCAGGTGTACCCTTCTTCTCAATCTCCGGTTCAGAATTTGTGGAAATGTTCGTCGGTGTGGGTGCATCCCGCGTCCGCGATTTATTTGAACAAGCCAAGACCAATGCTCCTTGTATCGTCTTCATCGATGAAATTGACGCCGTAGGTCGTCAACGGGGTGCAGGCTTAGGTGGTGGTAACGATGAGCGGGAACAAACCCTCAACCAGTTGCTCACAGAAATGGATGGTTTTGAAGGTAATACTGGCATCATCATTATTGCCGCTACCAACCGTCCTGATGTTCTAGATGCAGCCTTATTGCGTCCTGGTCGCTTTGACCGTCAAGTTGTGGTAGACCGTCCCGACTATGCCGGACGCAGCGAAATTCTCAAGGTTCACGCCCGTGGCAAGACCTTGGCGAAAGATGTGGACTTGGATAAAATCGCCCGTCGTACCCCTGGATTTACTGGCGCAGATTTATCCAACCTGCTCAATGAAGCTGCAATTCTGGCAGCCCGCCGGAATTTGACTGAAATTTCGATGGATGAAATCAACGACGCGATCGACCGTGTATTAGCTGGCCCAGAGAAGAAAGACCGGGTAATGAGCGAAAAGCGCAAAACCTTGGTAGCATATCACGAAGCTGGTCACGCCTTAGTTGGTGCTTTAATGCCAGACTACGATCCTGTGCAGAAAATTAGCATCATCCCTCGCGGTCGTGCAGGCGGTTTAACTTGGTTTACCCCCAGCGAAGACCGGATGGACACTGGTTTATACAGCCGCGCTTATCTAGAAAATCAGATGGCTGTGGCTTTGGGTGGACGCATCGCTGAAGAATTAATCTTTGGTGAAGAAGAAGTTACCACTGGTGCTTCTAATGATTTACAACAAGTAGCCCGGGTTGCTCGTCAAATGATTACCCGATTTGGGATGAGCGATCGCTTAGGCCCTGTTGCCCTTGGTCGTCAACAAGGTAACATGTTCCTCGGACGCGATATCATGTCAGAGCGTGATTTTTCTGAAGAAACCGCCGCTGCCATTGATGAAGAAGTCCGCAAACTTGTAGATGTAGCCTATACACGCGCTAAAGAAGTGTTAGTGGGCAACCGCCACATTCTAGATCAGCTAGCGCAAATGCTGGTTGATAAAGAAACAGTAGACGCTGAAGAGTTGCAAGAAATTCTCTCCAACAACGATGTAACAACTGCTGCCTTTGCCTAATTTAATGATTAGATTAGGAGTTAAGAACAATTTCTAACTCCTCATTGTTAAAAAAGCCCGGTCATGAAGACTGGGCTTTTTTGTGGGGTTATATACCCCGAAGGTTTCGTTATAGAGTTTCGGTATAAATCGCTTGTCTGATAAAGACTACCAGATGAGCATAATCAATTCCGGAAAATTAGAAAAATTTTTTAGATACACTCAAATCAAAAAAGCTAGAACTCTGACTTCAAAAGGAAAAACATACAATCTATCTACAATTTAACGACTTCGCTCTTCTCCTATTCCCCACCCTATCTACGAGACGCTGTTCGCGTTCAACATTTGGTTGACTTCATGCTCAAGGACTCAGTTCTCTCCATAGTCACTGACTCATCCTAAATTTTTGAATTTGGAATTGCTGCTGGATTAAGTAAGGGTTTGCGCTTTACAAGCCGGAGATCCTGATTTTTTTGAATGCAAAAGCATCCATGCATCCTATGTAGCACCTCTTATGGCGATCAAAAGTGTTCTCCTTTAGATAGGCTTTCCGAATCTTTACTCGATATTCAACCAGTTGGCGATCTTAAACTCTGGATGTCGGTTTTAAAAATAGCCACGCCACAAAGAACGTAGCCGCCGTGAATAGTTGCGTCAAATCCAAAGCCGAGAGATAACCATCTGCAAATGAAGCAATACTGCGATCGGTAATGCCAAATACCCAGGATGACAGGCCAAATAGCCAAATCCCATTCTTGAGATTTCCGACGAATTCTTTAGAGTCCGATCGTTTTTGATCTTTCATAATCTTCTGTTCGGTTGGTGAAGAATCTGATGATTGATGTGAAATACCTGCCATTAGGAATTTTTTCGGATTCCTGAGGCTGAATTTAGATTTACTATCTATTAATAATATTAATAAATATTTCACCTACTTGACATGCCTACCCAAAGGTACATCTGCTAATGATGACATTCCTCTTTTGGTTTCGTTACCTCCAATAGACAGCAATGCGTTGAGTTCTCAGCTTTACAGCGTCAGGTTTGAATAGTGAAATGACATGATTTTTAAATAACCATATAAATATTTATTTATGCTTTGCATAAAATACCTCATAGGATAGATGCGTTTCCAAAATATCTTCATACTTCAATTGTGTAGAGACTTCGTAGGGGCGCACAGCTGGCTATGCCCCCCTACAAGGAAATGAAATACTTATTTTGGAGTAAATTAATCTTTTCACGCTACTTAGTGCTGAGTTCCGTTAGCGGATAGCTAAGGTTTAGCCCGTGCTGAGTTCTGAGTAAATTAAGAAGTACTCAGTATCCAGTACTTATGTATTAGCCTCCCTTGTGATGTCCGTAGCTCTGCCGTACTCCTTCCCTACGGTATAGTGCGTGAATGGAGAAGCAAGCTACGCGTAGCGTCTCGTAGAGAAAGGTGGGTTGTCTTTCAACTCAGCACTCAGCACTCAGCACTCAGCACTCTTCACCTGACCAACTGCGCGGCAGAATTAAAAAATTGCCGACACAACCCCTTGGTGATTAAAACTGTTGTCAACAAGTTAGCAAAAGCAACCATAAACATAATCAAAATTTCGTAGGAGACAGCATCTAGAGGTTTGACACCAGCTAATAACTGTCCGGTGGTAATTCCTGGTATTGCGAGCATACCTATGAGTATCATTTGATTGAGAGTAGGAATCAATCCGGCTTTGATGGCGTCTTTGCGATACTGGCTAACTGCTTGCTCTGGAGTTGCACCTAAGCTTAAATGGGTTTCTATTTCGAGATGGCTGGAATTAATGGTGCTGACAAGGCGATCGCCTGCGATCGCAGCTGCATTGGTAGCATTACCTAAGACTATCCCTGCTAGGGGAATTATATACTGTGGTTCGTACCATCTCTCTGGTTGAACGATCAAGAAGTTGATGTAAAACACTGTCACGGCGGTACTAATTAAAATTGCACCCCACACCAAAGGCAATAGATGAGGAATTTTTTGGCTGATGCGATTTCGTGCGACAATCGCCGTAATTGTCAGCATTATTGCTAATAGCGCCAAAACTGCCCAAGCATTGTCTAAAGCCAAGATGAAATCTAAAATGTATCCCAATACAAGAAGTTGTAAGATGGTTCTCCCAGTAGCAAGGGCTAGGTTCAACTCTAATCCTAATTTTTCCCAGGCAGATAAACCAATGGCGATCGCCATCAATCCCACAGCAATAGTTAAATCCACAAAATCCAGCTTGATCAGATCCTGCATGGGTTCTCTATCTCCTGGTATTTTCTTCTCAAAGCAGCACACACACCTGGAACTTTGACTAGATGTGTTGGATCTTGGTTGATATATATCACTTTCATCAATTCAAAATTCCAAAATGGTACAACCTTAACATGGCAAATACTTAGTACGGCGGGCGCGGAAATAAACATATCATTTCAAATGGCGCAAGAGCTTGGAATACAATTCTTTTGACTTTTGACTTTTGAACGCCAGTTGCTTCTCCTGTCGGAGACGCTACGCGAACAAGTCGGCAGAGCCGCCCAACGCACTGGCTCCTTTTAACTTCCGCCTTGCGGTAATAGTATGCCTACTATCTGTAAATTAAATGTGCGGTAATTTACTGCACCACAATTTAAGTAAAAACCCTAATAGATGCGTATCTTAGGCGATAGTCTTTTAGTAGCTTCTCTTTGATTAACAATTCAATCAGCAAAAATTGACTGTCGAAGTGCATCCTTTGTATCTCCCGATAAAATGAGAACTCATGATCCAAAGTGTAAATCCCATCCCTGCCTTTGATATCAAGCAGCAATACACCACCATCGAAGCAGAAGTAAGTGCAGCCGTCTTAGAGGTTTTGGCTTCTGGTCGCTATATCGGCGGCCCCTTAGTCGAAGGCTTTGAACAACAGTTTGCCGCTTATAATACTGTTACTGAATGTGTGGCTTGTAATTCTGGTACTGATGCGCTCTACTTAGCATTACGAGCCTTGGACATTGGTGCAGGCGATGAAGTGATTACAACGCCTTTTACCTTTATTGCGACATCTGAAGTAATTAGCGCCGTGGGTGCAAAGCCTGTTTTCGTCGATATTGACGCTACTACGTTTAATTTGGATGTGGAGCAAGTCGCAGCGGCGATTACACCTAAAACTAAAGTGATTATCCCGGTTCACCTCTTTGGACAACCTGTGGATATGACATCATTAATGGCGATCGCTCAGTCTCACAATTTGTCAATAATTGAAGATTGCGCTCAGTCTACAGGGGCAATTTGGGCTGATGAAAAAGTAGGAAGTATTGGACATATTGGTTGCTTTAGTTTCTACCCTACCAAAAATCTTGGTGGTTGCGGCGATGGTGGAGCAATAACGACTAATGACCCAGCGATCGCCACTAAACTGCGAATCCTACGAGATCATGGTAGTAAGATTCGATATTTACACGAAGAAATCGGTGTAAATAGCCGTTTGGATGCTCTCCAAGCAGCTATTTTGCAGATTAAGCTACGTTATTTAGACATTTGGAACGATCGCCGCCGAGATATCGCCAATTATTACTACCAGTTCCTTAGTCAACTTCCGGGGATTGTCCCGCCTCAAGAATTACCTGGGGGTATCGGAGTTTGGAATCAATACACTATTCGCATATCTGGCGAAGGGCGCAATGGTTCTAGCGCTAAATATCGAGATTGGGTGCGTAGTCAACTGCAACAACAGGGCGTGAGTTCAATGATTTACTACCCCCACCCTTTACATTTACAGCCAGTTTATCAAAATCTGGGCTATGAAATTGGGGACTTCCCAATAGCAGAGCAAGCTTGCCATGAGGTTATATCCTTGCCTATGTTCCCAGAACTGACACAACAGCAGCAAGATCAGGTGATTTATGCGCTGAAAGAAGTTAGGAGTTAGGAGTTAGGAGTTAGGAGTTAGGAGTTAGGAGTTAGGAGT
>NZ_JAVRBM010000170.1:0-4940 GCF_034531255.1 Nostoc sp. ChiQUE01b
CTCTACTACAGAGCGCCCTCTCTCTTCATACTCTTGTTTTGGCAAAGGTATTGTCGTTCAAACCTAATTTCAAACTAGGTAAATCGGCGATCGCCAATTGTACTTCCTGAAGAATACCTTGTTCTCCGGGAGTAATCCCCGCATTTGTCCAGCGGGCGATCGCCTCGGTACGGAATCTTTCTAATATTTCCGGTGTTAATTGGTTCAAGTGTGGGAGATTGTTTGGCTCAACAGGCTCACTTGGAGTGCTAGTTTGCTGTTGAGTTATCTCAGCTTGTAATGTCTCAAAGGATGGACTTAATGGGCTAACATTCACCACTTCATCTTGAGTGGACAAGCCAATTAAGGGCTGATCTCCTGTCATACCTGTAATTGGATCGAAGCCACTGCTTGTTGTTTCACTAAAATTTGCTGTTAGTAAAAAAGCAGCCTCTGTTACAGGGGGCTGTTGTGCAAAAGTAGTTGAAGATAATGGAGTATTAAATATAATTAGGTCTGTGCTAGGAGATCCAACTGTTGATGTTGAAGAATTATTTGGAGAAATTCCGATTCCTTGACTCAATTTGAATGGATCTTCAATCACGGGCATTATAGACCCATCGTTCACCAGCAGTGAGTCGGAGATCCCAAACAATTCGTTTATCCCTGACATATAGACCCCTGATATATAAAAAAATAGATAATCGTTCAATAAGTAGGAAGTTGAAAGTCGGAAGTCGCAAGTACGGTTTTGTAATAGCGTCCCATACGCGTCTCTAAGAGTTACCTCTTCGATTGTGGGTAGCGTCTATTTATTTAAACCCCAACATAAAACAAGCTTGTGTCTTGGGGATAGGGACTTAAACCCTTAAATGTCGGAACTAGGAAGTAACAACTTTAAACGAACGACTTCCGACTTCCGACTTCAAACTTCCGACTTCGTTCAAATATGACTTTTTCTGAACCTTTAACAAAAGCTCAGTCACAGAAGATTTATAACTACCAAATATCGGCGGTAGCAATTACTCTGCCCGCCGAATATCCAGCATTTTTTAGTTGATAATTTATCCAAATGCCTTGGAATTACCATTTATTTAGAAGTCGCTCTTTTGCTTTGGGAGCAAGTTGCAAGTAATACCCCATAACGAAATAGGAGGATTGAAGTAAGGACGCTTTAAGTCTTGCACTAGGTGTAGAGACAAAATTCTTTATTGGCTTACTACGAATAAATTCGTTTGTCTGGTTACCATTTTTTACTTCCGACTTGCGACTTACAACTTGCTACTTCTTTTTGTCAAGTTCGCTATCGTCACAAAAACTTCTTACTGCTTAGACAGCAGCACTCATAGCAAATACATTGGGAACTACACTATTTTGTTCGCTGTTTTTTCCAATAAATTTAGTGTTGATAATTTCTTGGTAAATTGCTAAATCTGCCTGCCAATTATCAACGGCTTGATGTACGCTGTTCTTACGTTCAAGTACTGTTTCACTTATGATTTCATAGCTAAAACTACCGCTAAACAACACAATTGGAGTGCTTGTTTCGTCTGGATTCCGTAGAGAAGCTTCATTTATACTCAGGTAAAGTGGCCCCCGCTCCAAAGTGTAAGCTAAGTTCAGTGTTGCTCTCACTGGTGCAGTCCCAACTTCTTGCCAAGCACCACCGGATAACAATGTTTCTGTTAGGAATAAGCGGGCTGCATCTTGTTCCTTTTCAAAAGCAACGTAGCCTCTTGGATTAATACCTACAGCTTCATACTCTACATTTGGTAAGGCTTCAACATATTTTTTAGCGATTTCTGGAATACTGATTTCTTTTACTGCTTTATTTTCAATTGCTTCTATGAACATGACTCGCGTCGGTTCAGCTATGATAGCTATGCCGTTGGTAAAGGCTACTTGGGATACGCTTTGAGTATATATCGGTTGACGAGCCAATTCCCATTCAGTCGGGACGATACCAGTGTATTTGAGGAAATCTGGATTCAGTATTGTTGGTTTGTGGTTTTTGGCAGCAATGATAATCCCGAACTCTTGGGTAATTAAGGTTTGGCTCATGATGTTTTCCTGATAACGGTGTACTTCAAGTTATGAGTCTTTAGTGCTAGCTGTGGCGTTGTCCTAGAGTGGAACCTCCCTCATCATCTGTTGCGTGTGATTGTCGGATAAAAAACAAAGGAGAAAACCTTTAATTTGCTGCCGTTGACTTGCAATCCCACGCCACACCCGTAAAGCTGCATAAGAGATGGCCATTCTGCTCTGACCTAGATAACAACCCACTACTGTCAACAGTTGTGTACTGCCACTTGTAACTTTATACACTTGCTATTCGGATTTGCACCTGAGAATTTCTGCGTAAATGAAGTAAAATTCCTACTTAAGTAATAACCGCAAGTAAATGTATTATTTTTATAAAATCAATTGATCGGCTCGGCAAGCAGACGCAGTGCGTGGCAGAATTAGCTGGAAATATGCTTTAAGCTTACCGTTAACTGACCTGGCTTTGATTTTTCAGTTTTATCTGAGTTTCACCCCCCACCACGCCAATAAAACCGACAACTTGACCACTTTTTGAATTCAAAATTCAAAATTCAAAATGCAAAATTAAGAAGAAAAAATTTTGAATTAATTAATCCTTCGCGTCAAAGCCCCCACTGATTTTTAAATCAGTGGTTTTCAATCAGTGGCGGGTTTCAAGCCACCACTGATTGTAATTTTGAATTGATAATGCGTGAATTTTGAATTGTTTTGACCTGACGCATCTTGCACGCAGATCAGTCCGTTTGCACGAGACAGCTCATCACATACTAGTGGCTGGAAAAAGTTGGATGTCACTTTCGCTCAAGAATAAGTGCGTAGCGCGGGCAGAAGCTTCCCATACTTCAATTAAGCGCGGCAGATCTTGTTTGTGTAGAGGAGAAATGTCTTTTTGTGTTTGCATACATAATTTATAGTTCAAAATCTAGGGAAAATGTTTCATTGCCTGAATCCTCTTGTTCAGGGTTGGTCGATACACTAGTAAGAGACTGTCGAGATACTCCTGAATTGGTATCTATACCATTGAAATCGGATGTATAAGCTATTGGTTGCTGTATATTCAACACTCCTTTTTTGAATGCAAAATAGCAATCAATGATGAAATGAACCGTCTCTAAATAGCTTTTGTCTAATTGTTTAGCCTCTGCTATTATGCGCTGACGATAACTATTTCTGATACGTACTTTATCTGAGACATTATCTTGATTATTGAGCATGGCTTTATCCTATTGGGTTTTTAAGAATTTTTGTTAACTAGCCCCTTCGGGGCAGGGTGTGGGGTGTGGGGTGTAGGGAAAGAAAGAGTACCCCAAACAACAGGATACAAGCCTCTGTATTTATACATAGAATGAAAAGAAATATGTATTTTGACATAGGTAGTACGAAAAATATAATGTCTTTGTTTGAAGCCCTTTCTTTTAAGAATGACATTTCCCTACACCCCACACCCTACACCCTACACCCTGTTAACTATTGCTTTGGCCATCTCTAATAGCCCGACTGCATTAGCCTCTACCGGATTGTCCAGGACTTTGAAGCCATTTTTCTCTAACAGCTTTTTATACCCTGGCAATAAACAGCCGCCTCCTATTGCCCAGATTTCATCGCCTTGGTGTTTGGCATCTAGGGCCATACCTACTACTTTTTTCAAATATTTTTCATACCAATCCTTAAAACAAGCCATGTAGACATCTTTAATATCAATGTCACGACTATATCTGGTGTGTTCGTTTTCTAAGCAAAATCGCACCTTTGATGCGTCCCCAACTTTACCCCCATTAAGATGTTTCATTTTTTGGGCAATCTCATCGATGAGGACTTCTACACCGACTGGGTAAGGTGTGTGTACTTCCCGTTTGCCTTGAGTGTATCGAGAATACAGTGTTGTGCCATTGCCAAAATCAATCACTGTTAACTTTTTGGGAAGGGAACGCCCAAACAAAGCTCCCATTCCTTCTGGAACCACCTTCAAGACTTCTACCTTGACTTCTGAGGGTTTACCAGCAAGGACAGCAAGGTATTCTCCATTAAGGACTTGCGTTAAGTTTTTTGCTAGAGCAACATCATGCAAGCTGACGACTAACTTCAAATGCCAAGCTTTGCGGTGTGGCAAATGTGCTAATGCTCCCAATAGAGTCGTTAGAGCATTCTTGATTTTGTTGTCATTGCTATCAGTATTGCGTTCAAAATGATTTCCAGCACGGAAAGCAGATTCACCAACTGTGTATACTGTCCCATTAAATTCCACTCTCCCTGGAACGTCTTCCATATCTGCTGTGGAAATGTAGCTGGGGACTCTTACAACATCAAAGCCATCGACCCACAGCTTCAAACTGCCATAGCCATTGTCAAAGCCTGCCGGAAAAATTTTTTGCAGTGCATGGATATTTGTCATCGGGGTTAATTGCGGCATAAAATCAGGACTTTTTGAGGATACCCTAAATGAGTGTTAATTGTAACTCATATAACTCCCATTTAGTACCTATTTAGAATTATTTATTTTTAGGTATTATATGACCCCTATCTGACACCTATTTAGAATTTTTAATTTTTTAGCTTTTTCAACTGTTTTTTCGTTTGAGTTAAGTTATGTTCTTAAAAAACAAAGTTTGGTGGTAATAATTCAGTGCAATTGCCTTGTGGCTTACTCGCTTTATTTGTAATGAGAGTGTTCAATCTTATTGATTCTTAAATAAGTCAAGAACTCGCCGTCAACCCAAAAGGTATGACGGGAGCTTGTAAAAAGCTCAAACTTGACCAGACTAAGGTTTAACAAACCTACGTTATTCAGCTCATGAAACCTACAAATACGTGCCAGTTTGTAGCTCTTTCGTACAACTTTAAGCATTTGTAACGAGTTAAGGAAGCAGGGCGAACGCATCTAAATATAGTACATATATACTTAAAGAAGTTTAATCGCG
>NZ_JAVRBM010000171.1:0-4923 GCF_034531255.1 Nostoc sp. ChiQUE01b
CTTATATTTGATGTACATCAATTGTCGTAAAGGTTTGGAGTTTTGCACCGAGAACAAGTCTAATATATTTCGATGGCGCAACCGAACCAGTCAGAACGGAACCCACGTTTAAAAACGTGGTATTCATCTTGGAGTGCCACTTGTTTTTTGCCGGGGAACCCGGTTAAACCAATATTGTGGCAACCGCCTGAGCAACTTTTGTAAACTATCTTTGCACTCAGTCAAAGCTATAGTTGAATTGTGCCTATAATAAGTTACGGCTAACTATAACTGAAAGTTAGCACCCTGTAAATGGTTATCGCTTGGATTACGCATCAAAGGCGATACCAAAGACAAGCAGAATTTATCGGCAGCGCAATAGTTTCTATTCCGTTGCCAACATGCTTCCCGCGATCGCATGTTGGTGAAAGTGTTGTGTCTGGGGGGAACTAGTTTTTATCGGAGATTATATCGGATAAAAGATAAGGGTACTTTATTTTGTGTTGTAACCTTGTATTACGATGTAACTTGAAGCATAATGTGAGAGCTTGGGACATTGAGGCGATCGCCGACCTTATGGAGCGATTATTCCAGCTTGTAGTAAAAGCTGACGCTCCTCAACTCTGTCACGACGGTTTAACTGCAATAACCCAATCGTAACCCGACCTATGGGGCTTAAAGGTACAAATTCAGACCCACTCAGGCGAAAATGTTCATGCCAGATGTCTTGGCGAGGATGATACAAGGGTACGATTTTTCCGGTTTCTGGATCGACAGAGGCGAGATCACTTCCTTTGTGCTTATTGCACAGAGTACAGGATAGGGCTAAATTTTCCGCTTCAGTCCGTCCACTATGTTTTTCAGCAATGATGTGGTCAATCTCATGAGGCGCAAAGGTAGCGACATCAGGAATCAGACAATACTCACAACAAGCTTTTGCCCGTTCATAAACCTGTCTTCGGAGAGCTACAGGAATATAGGTTTTGCTCATTCTGCGTCAGCTTCTTTGATCTTCAAGAAGGCTCTAGCCTTAGCCATTCTGACAATATGCTCTAAATATTGATACCCTTGCCATTGCTGCTCTTCTGTTGCGGTTAAACCTACCGTCCGATTTTTTTCTACCAGAGTGTTAATTTGAGCTTGCAGGGATTCAGAGGGACGCAGGGCAATAATGGCTTCAGCAGTGGGTAGGCTTGCCAGAAATTCTACGACTTCTGCCATACCTGAAAATCCTGACTGAGCGATCGCATTCAGTTCTCGTAACCCCAACTCTAGGATTTGAGGCAGTTTGTCTGCAAAAGGTTGAAGCTGATTGACAACTTCATCAGGTAAGTCAAATGTAACTTGCATAGACGTTTGCTTTTACTACAAGGATACACTTTCTGGATTTTAGCTGACAGAATATTCCATAATTAAATCAATCGGATACCGCGTACCTTTGGTCGGCGTAGCCATCGCAATTGTCACCCTTGATGCGACCGTAGCAGATCAGACAAAGCGGGTGATTCAGATGCAGGTGTAGAGGAATAAAAAAGTTCAACAATAAATAATAAAGTCCAACAATTTCTGTTAGGTGCTTTACCCCGCTCCAGGCATCCGTCCATAAATCGCTCGAAAGAGCCTGTACATCGCGCCCACATTCTCAAAGCATCACTCTCCTAATTGTTCAATTTTTTTATTTGAGTTTGGTGTCTCTGTGTTGAAAAAGTAGTAGATTGATGCCTTTAAAGCCCCAAATTGTTCAACTTATTTTCACGGGACTTGCACCCAACCACTCTAAATCAATGCTTTGAGAGACTAGAATTGTTGAACTTTTTTATCTGCTTACAAATATCGGCTTGACATTTACCTCAGTGATCGCTTTGGTAAATGTCAAGCCTACGAGCGAGTTGTAATTAATCGTTTGGTTCTAAAAGCTTGCCCAGAGCTTCAACGGACTGCCGCCAGCCGCTTTCCATGCCACTGGCAACCATGCCATCACGGTCTGACTGGCTCATTGCTGTGCTATGGGTACGAATCTCAGTTGTATGTTCATCAATTGCGACAAACTCAGCTTTTTCCAGCATGACATGCCCACGTTCCGGCATCCCCAAGAATTCAAATGTCTGCACGATTCGTTTATCTAGAGCGACTTCATGAAAACAGCCCCTAAACTCATACTCGTTACCATCTTCTGATTGTTCAGCAATGTGCCAACTGCCACCGTCTTGACAATCGAAATGATACACTTTCATTGAATTACCGCGACACCACCAATTAGCAAACAGTTCCTCTTTGGTATATGCTTCAAATACCTTTTCTAACGGAGCCTTGATTGTGACAGTACCGAAGATATTTTGTGAATTTTCTGGAACTGTTACTGTCAGATTTGCCATACTACCCTCCTGCTACTTTCTTATCGATCTTCTAGTAGTTTTTCCAGAGCATCAAAGCGGGCACTCCAGATTTTTTCATACTCGCCCAGATACGCTGCGGCTACTTTGAGAGTTTTCGGCTGAATCTGAATAACTTTCTCCTTACCACTTCGACGCTTGGTAATCAGTCCGGCTTTCTCCAACACACTGATGTGCTTTGCGATCGCTGCAAAAGACATCGCATAGGGTTGTGCTAATTCACCGATCGTATGTTCTGCTGTTGATACCCGCTTCAGAATGTCTCGCCGCGTCACATCAGCCAGAGCAGCAAAAATTTTATCAAGAGCTACATTTGATTCAACCATATAGTTGAATGATATCCAAAGATACAGATCGTGTCAAGTGAACAAGCCCCGTTGGGGCGGGGTGTAGGGTGTGGGGTGTGGGGTGTAGAGGATATATAGCCCCAACCACCCTTGAGTACAAGCCCCGCCTTTTTAAAGCGATTGCATTGGTAGGGGTTCCAAGCCCTATGAAGATGCAATCTTCACTACACCCCACACCCTACCCCCTACATCCTTCTTGTTGACGAGGCGGACAACTTTTACCTTCCGTCTTGGGCAAATTCTACTTGAAGTCACATACAATTTTGGGTGTTACTTCCACTGTGCTTCCAGGCGATCGCCGCGATAGGCATCGCTGCCTACTATCGTGCGATTGGTGAAGAGGAAACAGAGTAGACTATGCCCAAGCCGTTAGATCCTAAATGTCAGCTATGCGCCAAACTACCCGCAGCTAAGGCTAAGGTGCTGCATGGGCCACAAGGGGACGGGTGTTGGAATCCCAAAGTCTGCCACAATCGCCGCTCATTCTATCGCCACCGCTCCCAGAAGAATTCAGCAGAAATTGATTCAGTAACAGTCGAACCACCAGCAACATATTTTGCAGTGCTGTATTTGTATAAAGAACCAGGGGATAAACCATTGCACGCCTTGGGCGCAGAACTCTGGCTGAGACAACAGCCTATTTGTCGCTTAGAACCAATTCACTGTTTTGGGCTAACGGCTGGCAAGATCCGCGCCTATACAGATCAGGTGTTGCAGTCTTTTGCTAAACAATACGGTGTTTCACTATATCAATATAAGGATATGTTTGAAATTACCTCAAGCTACTGCCCAGTGCGTCCTTGTCCTCTACATCCACAATCCTAGAGATGACCACATATCGTCAATTAACCATCTGGGATGTATTAGATGAGTTGTCCGAATCTCCAACGACATCAACACTAGCACCGATGTGGGAATGTTTAGATGCCGAGTTGGAAAAATTACCTTTGGAGGCACAGTTATCAACCGCAGCGCTTGCCTTCAGTCAAATTGCGGATATTCTCAAGTCTCGTGCCGAAGTGCTGTTGCAAGATACCCGCGATCTCAATAACCCAAAGGGGCCAATTGTTAGCACCGATCTCTTTGCTGGTCTAGTGCGGACAACAATGCACCTAGATTTAGATGATTTAATTGAACCGCAAACACCACAAACCTTTAGACCGCATAGGCCACACCAATTTTCACATTCTACTGAGTTGGGTGATTCTGTAGCAGCACCTGTTGAAAAAGCGAATGTTTTGGCAATGCTTGATGAGGTGACAACTTTAGAAGATGTTCGCAATTTGGCATCAGATGAGGATGTCCAAAAATGGCACAGCGCCATCGCTAACCACCTGATAAATGTCAAAGATGAGATTTCTTTAGTTAAACTGCAACGTGGGTTGCAAATGCCGATGGTAGAAGTCTGGTTGGGATTATTGCTTGGTGGGTTTACATTAGAACAACGTGGTGATTTTTATCACAACCATAATGTCTGGGTGAAAAGCTCTCCTTCCTACTACCAATAACAATACATTCGCCATATTATATATAAGAGAGTCCGCGAACGCTTACCGCTTTCATACACCGAGTTAATTGTTGCATTGTGTCTTTGTTGGATTAACCTCTTGTTTACTAGCTGTATCGTCACTTTTGCTGTCTCCAAACAAGGTTGTACTCTCTCAACTGCTGGCAGCTTTTCCTGCAAGGATGACAGATACGGTGGGAGCTTGTTTCCTCAACCCCTGCAACTGCAAAATGCTTGAAACCCTTGGTTTATCGTTACAATAGTATTAGTAGTTAATAACCCCCAGAGGGTTAGTCTGAGCGCTATTGAGCTTACTCGTCGTCAGAAGATTCCTTATCTTCTTCGTCATCCTTGTCAAAATTTGTATTGCTGAGGGGGACTTATGGGTGAATCGAAACGCCGAAAGGCAATATTAGGCAATCACTATGGTTTGCCTAATATTTTCAATGAAGTCCAATCAATGTGGACGCAGATTAATTTTTCAATCAAGCGAGTCAAAGATTCTGATAATGGATGTTTACTTGTTCAGTGTTCCAACAACGACCGAGGATTCCATCAAGACACTATTGCCCAACTTCAAAAAGAAATAGAAAATTGGAAATGTGATTTGGATATTCCTATCTTGATCCAAGTTCTCCCGATGGGAGTTAAAAATTCAGAAACTAAACTTTTTGATGGGTTCGTTACCCTTTGGTGC
>NZ_JAVRBM010000172.1:0-4920 GCF_034531255.1 Nostoc sp. ChiQUE01b
ACCTTAGTAATAATCAACTGAGCAGTCTGCCACCGGAAATCAGGCAACTGTCAAACTTGAAAAAGCTGGATCTTCGTAGAAATCCAGTCCCCATTCCACCAGAGATTTTAGGGTCGAAGAAATTATATGAAGATCCGGGTGATGTAAATCAAATTTTCGATTTCTATTTTCGGGTGCAAAATCCAACCGAAACAGAACCTTTCTACGAAGCAAAATTATTAATTATTGGTGAAGGAGGAGCCGGGAAAACCTCTTTAGCCAAAAAAATTGCAGATGAAACCTACCAACTCCAGCCAGATGAGAAATCAACCGAAGGCATTGACGTGATCCAGTGGCACTTTACACAACCCAATGGCAAAGATTTTCGCGTCAACATCTGGGATTTTGGCGGTCAGGAAATCTACCACCAAACCCATCAGTTTTTCCTCAGCAAGCGTTCTCTCTATGCCTTAGTTGCCGACACTCGCAAAGAAAACACTGATTTTTACTGGTGGCTTAAGGTTGTCGAACTCTTGAGCGACAAAAGCCCAGTTATCATTATCAAAAACGAAAAACAAGACCGTCAGTGCGAATTAAATGAAGGACAGTTACGAGGAGAATTCAGCAATCTGGAGACAATACTGGCAACCAATTTAAATACTAATCGCGGTTTAACAGAGATTAAAAAAGCTATTCAGCTATACATCAGCAATCTTGACTATGTTGGTACACCTCTACCAAAACTCTGGGTAAGAGTCAGAAGCGCCCTAGAGAACGATTCCCGAAATTACATCAGCTTTGAAGAATACTGTAACCTTTGCCGAGTAAATAATTTGACTGACCGTAAAGATATGCTGCGCTTGAGTAGCTATTTACATGACCTCGGCGTTTGCCTGCACTTTCAAGACGATTCTACACTCAAACATCACGTCATCCTCAAACCGGAATGGGGGACAACTGCCGTCTACAAAGTTTTGGATAATCAGACCGTCAGGCAAAATCTAGGTTATTTTACCAAAGAAAACCTCAAAGATATTTGGCCAGATGGTGAATATGCAGATATGCGAGATGAACTCCTGCAATTAATGATGCGGTTCAAGCTTTGCTACGAAATCCGCGATCGTCGTGACACTTATATTGCCCCGCAATTACTTTCCATGGAAAAAGCTTATTATACCTGGGACGAGCGCAACAACCTGATCCTACGCTACACCTATGACTTCATGCCCAAAGGCATCCTCAGCCGCTTTATTGCTGAGACGCATCCTTGGATTGAACAACAAACCCTCGTTTGGAAAACAGGTGTTGTTCTCAGCAAAGACCAAACCCGTGCCGAAATCACTGAACAATATAATCGGCGAGAAATTAATATCCGCGTAGCAGGAAACTCCAAGAAAGAATTGCTAACAGTTATCACTCATGAACTAGATAAAATCCATAAGTCTTACGAACGCCTAAAATATCAAACACTTGTTCCTTGCAACTGTGAAAGCTGTAAGGATAGTCAAACGCCTCATTTTTACCGCCAAGAAGTGTTGTACAAATTCCGGGACAATAATCGCTACCAAATCCAGTGCCAGGATAGCGGTGATATGGTAGATGTCCGTAGATTGATTGATGATGTTTTACCGACTCCACCAAATTCACAAATACCTATGTCTGAACCCATAATCAGAAATCAAGTTTTCGTTAGTTATAGTCATCAAGATCAAGAGTGGCTTACCAAACTCCAGAAACACCTCAAACCAATGATTCGTAACCAAAAACTGCTGGCGTGGGACGATACCAAGATTCAACCTGGTGCTAAGTGGCGCGAAGAAATTGAAAATGCTTTAGCAGTAGCAAAAGTAGCAGTATTGTTGGTTAGCCCAGATTTTCTAGCATCAGATTTTATTGCTGATAATGAGTTACTCCCATTGTTGGATGCGGCAGAAGCCGAAGGGCTCAGGATTATTTGGATACCTTTGAGTTTTAGCTACTATGACGAAACAGAAATTGAAAAGTATCAGTCAGCGCACCCTCCAAATCAACCTTTAGACAGCCTGAACTTAGCACAAGAGAGTAAAGCTTGGGTGGATATCTGTAAAAAGATTAAAGCAGCAGTTCTTGAGTAAAACATAGAAAAGATTTTATGCCGATTGAGACAATCAGCATATCAGACTTGAGGAATCGATAATTACCAATTATTATAGACATCGCTACCCTTCCCAATCCACCAACACCCCATCCACGATCACAACCCCCCACTGCGGAAACTTCGCCAAAAGCTTTTTGATCACGATCTGTAAAGCCGGATCGTTACTCCAGCACTCTTGCAAGAAGTTAAACCCCGGATTCTGCCCCGAATTTCCTGCCACTTTCAGTTTCTGCATACGCTCCGGTCGCGCATTTGCCCTTGCAACTATCGCCTCATGTGACCATTTTTCAGCACTGGGGATAGGTGCGGCGGAACCTTCACCCTCATCAACTGCTTTGACTTCTCCACCCGAAACCGAGTTTTCAGGCAACAACGAAGCGGAATTACCTGCTTCTACTTGCCTCTGTGTTTGATTAGCGATCACTGAAGTTAAAGGTTTTTCAATTTCGGCAGGTAGCGCGGTGGGACAAGTGCCTTTATGAAAACCAATAATTGTATTGCTAAACAGCACATTAAAGTACTAGCTTTGCTAAAGCTGCCAAGTTTAAACTATTTAAAATACTAGATTTAATTGGACGTTTTTCATCCCAAAATATTAGAGATGAATAAAAATCTTTCGCTAATGAAGAAGTTAGAAGTTGATATGATTCGTATGCACTTTCCTCATCAAAAAAGCTGAGAAAATAAACAGTATCATCAAAAATAACAGGCTTTTGATTTATTTGACCGACTAACCTAAAACTTAATTTTTTGTAAAGTCCACATATTGCTATTTTCCAAGGTGCAAAAGTATATGAACCAACACCAAAAATAGAGAATCTAGGGCTATTATGATAAATTTTACTTTTCCTATTATTTAAAAGACTTTCGTGCTTTTCTAAATATGCCCATGTTTTAGGCGCTAAATATTTTATAGATTCAGTAGACTCGCCAACGAGACTTTGAGTAACTAACATATATCGATCAGTCGCTTTTGTTTTATTTTGGGCAACGGAAGAACCTTTGATTAAAGGGAAAATATAAGTTTCTTCGAGTTCATAAGATTCTCCTAGCCCGTTTATAAAGTAGTCATTATTTTTGCGAAATTCCATGACGCTAGCGCAATCATGCTTAATACCAGAACGCCATTTTGTTTTTGATTGCTTATTATATAAGCTTTCTATTTTTTTAAATGTAATCAAATCCCTAACAAGAATATTATTTAAATAGCCTATACGAGAGCAAACTGAGGTTTCAAGACTATCAAATACATCACAGTAATATTCTTGTGAATTTGAATCAAACTTACAGAAAAATAAGCAAGCTTCAACAGCAGCATCAAAATATTTTTTAGAATCTATCTTATAAACTGCACAATAAGCAAGATTTAGCTTTTCAGAATAAATATGATTTAATATCTTTCTAGAAACCGAAGTTTTACAAAGCACCGCTAAATAACTGTTATGCTTTTGTAAGTATTTTACAAACTGTATGAGCATCCATTCGGATATATCAAAATTACTTTTTCCTGTAATTGCATCTAAACCAGTATGATTTTGAAAATTGCTCTTTTTGGGCAAATTTACGCCCCCAATACTACCCTGCTGTGAGTTTGTTACCCAAGGTAAATTACCAAGCACTAATATTTCTTCATTTGATTCACCTATTAGTGATAACCAATCTACTTGAAAAAAATCTTCACATTTAATTTCAATTCTTTGGTCATGTAAAAACTTTTCTTGTTCTATAATTTGTCTAAAATAATCAATGTTTAATTCAATTCCTAAAATTTTTTTTGCTGAGTCAAAGCAAGATGAAGCAGCTTCAACAAAATTTCCTATCCCACAAGTAGGCTCAATTATAATATGTGGCTTAACACCAAGCGCTACTAGCTTTTTACATACCTGATCGGCTAATTCTATCGGCGTTTGAAAATCGCCGTATTCTACTTTAAGTTTCTGAACAGTATGCATCAGGGATTAGCTCTATAAACGGTAATTATACCTTTTTCTTGACCAGCACGTTCTATCACTCTCCCATACTGAAGCCGCCATTGCAAAGCATTGGAAATAGTCAAAAATCCCTGTAAAGGTTGATTTATCAATATTTCATCCGCGATGTTACTTGCTTCAAGTTCATCAACAGGCAAATTGCGATCGAGCATAAAAGCAATTAGGTCATCTTTATTACCTTCGTTCTCTAAAATACTAGAAATTCCACGTGTCATCTGGAAATCTGCGGTTCTTTCAGCACTTACGTAAATGGTATGCAAAATATTCAGAGTAGCCGTGCGGTTTATACTATTATCTGCCTTATCGTAGACAAAGATAAGCAACGAATAGCCAAGCCCAAAAATTTTTTGGCGTGCAGATTTGAATGGGCATGATGATTGTGGTTGTCTAATACTTGTTACCTTCATATCTATAAGCAACCCCGGAAAATCAATACCACTTGCAGAGTTTCCTTGTATGAAATCGTACTTAGCTTTTAAGTAAAGTCGAAATTTCTGTTCCAGGTAAGTTCCGACAGCTTTTCCATCAGTAACACCATACAGCAGAGGTTCTGGATGCTGAGACTCGGCTAATGAAAATATTTCAGCTTCTAAGCAGAGGATTTCTGCTGTCAAGATCGGCATAGGTAAAGGAAAACACAGGGTTAAACACCATATTTTATATTGAAGCCACTGGTTTTCAATTATTGAAACTCAATTAACTCAAAATACAGTACTTACGGCAGCTATGAAGTACATCCCCAAATCTGAAAGCTTTGATAGGCTACGGTGTACACACAAGTCCAAGTAAAGTAATAACAGAAGGAGTTGTGGG
>NZ_JAVRBM010000173.1:0-4884 GCF_034531255.1 Nostoc sp. ChiQUE01b
TATTCATCCCACTTCTACCGACGCTGTAACCTCGTAAATTGGCAGGGGTATTGAACGACGGGAATATTATTACTCTTGATCAAGATGCTGCTGGTATTGGCTGGTTTATAGATCCTACTCCAGAGGACGATTCTGAGTTTAACCCAATTGAAAATAGTCCAGGAGAGGGAAAAGTTGATTTACTAACTGCGATCGCTCACGAGATGGGGCACGTACTTGGTCTGTCTCATGTAGATTATGGAACTTCACTTATGAGCGCTACACTCCCGATAGGGGTGCGGCGTCTTCCCACTTGGTCAGATATTCATTTTACTGATGAAATATCCCCTAAATCAGCAGAGCTAAATTTAGATACTAATAGCTCTAGTATAGTTTATTGGGTTGGTGGCAGTGGTTATTGGGACGATTTAAATAATTGGAGTACGGGGAAATTACCAGGAGCTACAGATGAAGTTGTGATTGATGTGCCGCAAGAGGTTATTATTACCTTTCGTGAAGGCTTAACATCAACAATTGCCAAGCTGACGATTCAAGAAGATTTAGTTATTTCGGGTGGTAGTTTGACAATCCTTGGGGAAGGGGCGATTAACAACGACTTCATCCTGAATAATGGAACATTAAACACGACGGGAACAGTAATTGTTAACAACGACTTCATCCTGAATAGACGGATATTAAACACAACAGGAACAGTTACACTCAAAGGGCAAAATAATCAATGGTATGCGGGGACACTCAGCGGTTCAGGAATAGTAAACATAGCTGCTGAGGCAACTTTAAATATCAATAACGGTGATTACAAACGTCTAAGAAATAAAATCACCCTTAACAATCAAGGTACTGTTAATTGGAATGCTGACAACTATTATATGGAGGCTGACAGCACTAGTACTGGTGAGGTAATTAATAATGAAGGTATCTTTGAAATTAAGAATAACCTTGAACTGTACTACCTTACCTTCAATAATAGTGGTACTTTAATCAAATCAAATAGTACAGGAACAACCACTTTTTACGACTCGATATTCAACAACACAGGTACGGTTGACCTCCGACAAGGTAGAGTGAACTTTAGAGGCGGTGGTAGCAGCAATGATGGAACTTTCAAGCTAGCTGCTAATACCACTGCTGAATTTAGTACTAGCTATACTTTAGATGTCAATACTATTGTTGAAAATGAAGGGGCAATCGAGGTTTCTGGAGGGAATGTTAACCTCAACCAAGAAACAGTAAAATCAGCTTATATGGTAGTCCGCGGAGGTACTCTTAACTTAGCAGGAACAAGAATAGATTTACTCAATTTATTCATCAGTGGTGGAACATTAAACACGACGGGAACAGTAATTGTTAACAACGACTTCATCCTGAATAGACGGATATTAAACACAACAGGAACAGTTACACTCAAAGGGCAAAATAATCAATGGTATGCGGGGACACTCAGCGGTTCAGGAATAGTAAACATAGCTGCTGAGGCAACTTTAAATATCAATAACGGTGATTACAAACGTCTAAGAAATAAAATCACCCTTAACAATCAAGGTACTGTTAATTGGAATGCTGACAACTATTATATGGAGGCTGACAGCACTAGTACTGGTGAGGTAATTAATAATGAAGGTATCTTTGAAATTAAGAATAACCTTGAACTGTACTACCTTACCTTCAATAATAGTGGTACTTTAATCAAATCAAATAGTACAGGAACAACCACTTTTTACGACTCGATATTCAACAACACAGGTACGGTTGACCTCCGACAAGGTAAACTGTACTTTTATCGCGGAAAATTCATCAAAGCAGGAGGAACTTTTGATACTTCCAACACTACCTTTATTGAAGATAACCAATTACCTGATTTAAAAATAATAGGTGTAGAGCTAGAAACAACCATAAAACCTGGTTCTAGCATTGGTGTCAGTTGGACAGTAGAAAACCAAGGTAAGGACATAACAGATGCAACAACTTGGTATGATGCAATTTATCTATCTGTAGATAACATTTTTGATGTTACAGATACTTTCATTAGTCGGATATTAAAACCAACAATACCAGCAGTACTACCAATTTATAGCAACTATACCCTCGCTCAAACAATTACCCTACCAAAAACAGCTACAGGCAACCAATATCTGCTATTTATTACTGATGAAAAATATTACCAATTAGAAGAAGATGGAAATAATAACATTTTTGCTCAAGCTATCCAATTTCTAGATATCAACAATAATCCCCCGACAGAAGTTGAATTAAGCAATAATACAATTGATGAAAATAGTTTAAACGGAACACTAATTGGCACCTTAAATACCATTGACCCAGATTTGAACGAAACTCATACCTATAAACTATTAGATAGTGCGAGTGGTCGCTTTTTCCTAGACGGCAAGCAACTAAAAGTTGCTAATGGAGGATTATTAGATTTTGAAAACCAGAAAAATTATAACATTATCATTCAATCAGTAGATAAAGGAGGATTAAGCCTAGACAAGACTTTTAAAATTACTATTAATAATGCTAATGAAGCTCCATTTAATATTCAACTTAACAATACTCAAATTGATGAAAATAGTTCTAATAATTATGTAATTGGAACTTTTAATACTCTTGAATTAGATGAAATTGACACTCACACTTACGAAATAGTCAATGATGCTAATGGTAGATTTAAAATAGTTGGCAATGAATTACAAGTTGCCAATAGCAGTCTATTAAACTTTGAAAATAATACTAGCCATACAATTAAAGTTAAAGCTACAGATGCAGGTGGCTTAAGTTTTGAAAAAACATTCACCATTGCAATCAAAAATGTCAATGAAGCACCAACAGCAATTCAGTTAAGCAATAACAGCATTAACGAACATAGCCCAAATGGTACAGTAGTTGCAACTTTCAGCACAATCGACACAGATAGAAATGATAGCCATACCTACACATTACTTAATAATGCCGACGGGCGTTTTGCCATTACAAATAATCGATTAATAGTTGCCAATAGCGCCTTATTAGACTTTGAGCAAAACACTAACCATATCATTACTATTAGAACTCAAGATATAGGCGGTTTAACTTGGGAGCAAAATTTCGACATTAACATCATTAATGTCAAAGAAATTGACCTAGTACCAACTATTACCAAATTTAATAATGCCCCAACAACTAGCGGAACGATATTAAGAGCAACATCAGGGGATCTAATATCCTTAGAATGGGACGTAAAGAATGCAGGGGCAGACGATACATCTGGTACTTGGGTTGACCGCATTTACCTATCAGATGCACCCCCAGAAAGATTTACTCCCAACACCAACGATTTTATAAAAGAAGTAACACATACAGGTGGACTAGTAGCAAAAACAAGCTACAGTGAAAACTTAAACATTAAATTACCTATAAATATTAGCGGTACAAAGTACCTATACGCGATCGCTGATGCTAACAATAGTATTAATGAACTTAATAATACAGAAAATGCAGAACAAAACATCGTCTTTCAACAACTAGAAATCGAACTAGCGCCCTATGCAGACTTAGCAGTATCTAACGTCACAGCACCAGAATTGACAATTGGTGACCCAGCAACTGTGACCATTGGTTGGACAGTAACTAACGTTGGCACTGGCATTGGTAAAACCAGCACATGGGTAGACCGAATTATCGCCTCACTCGACAGTACAATCGGTAACTCAGATGACATTATACTGGCTAACTTCACCCATGACGGATTTTTAGAAAAGGATAAAGGTTATACCCGTTCAGAAAAACTACGCCTCTCCCCCGGTTTCCAAGGTAAATATCAGTTATTTGTGCAAACTGATGCCACTTCTCAAGTATTTGAAAACAGCTTAGAGACGAATAATAAAGCTAGTGCTGATAATAGCTTCAGCGTCGTCCGCACACCCTATGCAGATTTGCTTGTCTCTGAAGTCCAAGCACAACCAGCTGCCAGCAGCGGTCAACCAATGCAAATATCCTGGAAAGTTACCAACTCAGGCATTGGCATAACCGACACCAGTTCTTGGACAGACCGGGTTTTATTAGCCAGTGACCCTGAAGGCAAAAATATCATTGCCAACTTAGGAAACTTTGAACACGTAGGTGCATTAGCTGTAGGCAAGACTTACAACACCTCTGTTGACGTTACCCTGCCAAACGGACTTTCTGGTAATTACTACCTAGTTGTGACTACAGGCGGGCCATTCGAGTTTATTTACACAGATAACAACAGCCGCACCTCCAACGCAGTTCAAGTAACTTTCACCCCTCCTCCCGACCTAGCAGTAACAAACGTTACTTCTCCCACCTCTGTCCAATCTGGTAACAAAATTGACGTATCTTGGACAGTAGCTAACTCAGGTACAGGTGATGCAGTTGCTTCCTGGACAGACCAAGTATTTCTTAGAGAAGTTGGTAAACCCAACGCCCAATTAATCTCCTTGGGCAGCTTTACTTATAATAACGGTTTGCAAGCAGGCAAAGACTATACTCGCTCGGAACAATTTGTCTTGCCTTCTACCATGCAAGGTCTGTATGAGGTTGTAGTCAAAACTAACACTACTAATTCTCTATATGAAAATAGTGTTACTGCTAATAACACTAACAGCACAAATCCCAATAATCTCTTAGTTAGCTTAACTCCTCGTCCTGACTTGCAAGTGAAGGAGATTATTGCACCCACCACCGTGAATGCAGGTGGCACGATTTCCTTGGACTTCATCATCAGCAATGAAGGCACAGTCAGCACAAACAAACCCAACTGGCAAGACCGAGTTTATTTGTCCCTAGATGACAAAGTTAGCTACGACGACCTATCCTTGGGCAGTTGATACGATACCGTTGGCGAAATATTACTTAACATAAAAACGGCGGCTCTACCGTGTATTA